>NZ_JBHVWC010000104.1:3824-24663 GCF_042882445.1 Kitasatospora sp. NPDC058218
CCCCTCTCGCCGCCCCCGCCCGCCACCCCCCCCGCCCCCCCAATCCCCGCCCCCACCTACCCCGCGCGGGTGGGGGGGGGCGCCCGCCGGCCCCCCCCCCCCCCTCTGCTGTGACCGGCGGGAACAGCGGCGCCCCACGAGGTGTTGCGAGCCTGCGTCGTCACCGCGCGTGTCCTGACGGGGCAGCTCGGACAGCAGTTGTTCAAATTGGAACTACCGAGTACCGTCGGGACCCGACCATCACCCCGGTATACGGAGGCCCCGCCCATGCCGCAGCCCGCTCCGACGCAGCCCGGCACCGCCACGGTGCGCTCCCGGGTGCGCATCCCGCTGACCTTCCCGGACGGCTACCGCGCGGAGGCCGAGGTCTTCACCTTCCACGGCCTGGCCGACGGCGCCGAGCACCTGGCGCTCGCCTTCGGCAGCGCGCCGGAGGGCGGGACGCCGCTGGTGCGGCTGCACTCGGAGTGCCTGACCGGTGACGTCTTCGGCTCGGACCGGTGCGACTGCGGGCCGCAGCTGCGCGAGTCGGTGGAGCGGATCGCCGAGGCCGGCGGCTACCTCCTCTACCTGCGGCAGGAGGGCCGGGGCATCGGGCTGTACAACAAGCTGGACGCCTACGCCCTGCAGGACTCCGGGCTCGACACCTATGACGCCAACACCGCGCTCGGCCTGCCCGAGGACGGGCGCGACTACACCGCCGCCGCCCAGATGCTGACGGCGCTCGGCGCCACCGGCATCGACCTGCTGAGCAACAACCCGGACAAGGCGGCCCAGCTGGCCGGCCTGGGCATCACCGTCGAGCGCCGGGTACCGACGGGCGTGCACCTGTCCGCCAGCAACATCCGCTACCTGCGGGCCAAGGTGGAGCGGACCGGCCACTCGATCGAGCTGTCCCGCCTGGTCGGCTGAGCCGGCCGGGCCGCCGCGGGACCAACCCGTTCGTCCACACACCTGATGCCTACGGCCTGCCGCGAGGGCATCCTGGAAGGACGTCCCAGCGCTCCAGGAGGCGTCCATGCCGACGCACCAACGACCGGTCGTGGTGGTAGGGGCCGGACCGTACGGGCTCGCGGCGGCCGCCCACCTGGCGGCGCGGGGTGCGGCCCTGCGGGTGTTCGGGGAGCCGATGGCGGGGTGGCGCGACCACATGCCGGCGGGGATGTTCCTCAAGTCCACCCCGCGCGCCTCGAACATCTCCGCGCCCACCGCCGGACACCGGCTGGCCGACTACCGGGCGGCCCGGGGCCTGCCACCGGTCGGCGACCGCTACCCCGTGCCGATCGCGGAGTTCATCGCGTACGGCGCCTGGTTCCAGCAGGCCCGCGTGCCCGAGGTCGAGCGCTGCTCGGTGCTCGGCATCGAGTACGACCACGGCGTCTTCCGGCTGCGGCTGGACACCGGGGAGGAGGTCCTCGGCCGGGCCGTGGTGCTCGCCACCGGGCTGCGGGCCTTCGCCCACGCCCCCGCCGTGCTGACCGCCGTCCGGCAGGCGGGCCTCGCCTCGCACACCTCGGACCATCCGGACCTGGGCCGCTTCGCCGGCCGCCGGGTCGCGGTGATCGGCGCCGGACAGTCGGCGCTGGAGAGCGCCGCCCTGCTGGCCGAGGCCGGGGCGCGGCCCACGCTGCTGGCGCGGACCGCCCGGCTGCGGTTCGGGGACACGCCCGAGACGGACCTGCCGGGCGAGCGCCCCGCGCCCGTCCGGGCCCGGTACCCGGGCTCCGAACTCGGCCCCGGCTGGCACCTGCTCGGCTACTGCCGGGCTCCCTGGGCGTTCCGCCACCTGCCCGACGACGCCCGGGCCCGCCGGGTGCGGACGGTACTCGGCCCGGCCGGTGCCTGGTGGCTGCGGGAGCGGGTCGAGGACGGCGCGGTGCCGCTGCTCACCGGGTGCTCGGTGGAGTCCGCGCGGGAGCGGGCGGGCACGGTCCGGCTGCGACTGCGACTGCCCGGACGGACCGACGAACTGGAGGCCGACCACGTGCTGGCGGCCACCGGCTACCGGGTGGACGTCGAACGCCTCGGCGTGCTCGACGAGGGCCTGCGGCGGGCGGTGCGGCGCACCCCGGACGGGGCACCGCGGCTGTCCGGCGCCTTCGAATCCTCCGTCCCGGGGCTGTACTTCACCGGATTGTCCGCGGCGAACTCCTTCGGTCCGCTGCTGCGCTTCGTCTGCGGCACGGACTTCGCGGCCCGCCGGATCTCGACCGCGCTCACCGACGGCGCGCGCGACTGACCCGCCCGGGCCCCAGCCACCCGGCCCCCTCCGAGGCCCGCCCGGGCCCACCCATCCGGGGCCCCTCAGCCGCGCGCCGCTCCCCCGGCGCCGGCCGCGCCCGTGATCCGGCGGGCGGCGTACCGGGCGGCCCGGCTGCCGAATCTGGCGGCCTCGGCCAGGGCGGGCAACGGATCGTCCCGGCAGAGCCAGGCCCGCTCGGTGCCCCGGCGCGGCCACAGGTCGGCGGGCGCTCGGCGCTCCTGCCGGGCGGCGGAGGCGGCGGAGAGCAGGTCGAGCTGGCCGAGGCCGTAGCTGCGCCGCAGCTGCGGTCCGCGCGGCACCGGGCGCCCGGTGAGCGAGAGGTGCAGCGCCCGCACCACGTCGACGCCGCCGGAGGTCTCGAAGAGGCGGAACTGCGCACCCGTCCGCGGGTTGAAGTCGACCAGCTTGTACCGGCCGTCGCGCAGGTCGAGCCGCCAGTCGAGATCGGCGATCCCGCAGTAGCCGATCCGCCGGCAGAGCCGCTCGGCCAGCTCGGCCAGCTCGGGGTTGGCGACGGCCCGGGCCCGGGTGGTGACGCCCGCGCCGGGGGGCCAGGAGCGCAGCTTGGCGCCGGTGAAGACGGCGAGCGGCTCGCCGCCCGGGCCGCAGGTCAGGTGGGTGATCCAGTCCTGTGCCTGCTCGGCGGGCAGGTACTCCTGGGCGAGCACCCCGAGCGGCGGGCCGCCGGGGAAGTCGCCGGAGGAGCCGTCGGACGAACCGTCGGACGCGCGGCCGGACGGCCCGGCCGGCGGGCAGCGGGCCAGCAGCTCCGCCTCGGTCCGCACGACGGTGGTGTGGCCCACCACCGGGCGCTGCAGCCGGGTGAAGGAGGCGAGGTTCTTCAGCACCAGCGGATAGCCGAACCGGCGTGCGGCGGCCAGCAGTTCCTCACGGTCGGTGGGCGCGCAGGCGCCCGGGGTGGGGGTGTCGGTGGCGCGGCAGATGTCGTACAGGCCGCCCTTGTCGGCGAGCCGCCGGGGCAGGTCGGGCGGCACCGGCGGCAGCAGCAGGTCCTCGGCGAGCTCCTGCGCGTACTCGGCGAGCAGCACGGCGGCCTCGTCGTCGGTGGCCACCGCCACGGCCCGCCGTCCGGTCCGCCGCCGTACCTCGCGGGCCGCCTCCCGCAGGGCGGCGGCCAGCTCGGCGGGCGGCTCCCGGCCGGTGCTCGGCCCGACCAGCGCCCCGGTCAGGTAGCGGGAGAGGGCGGTGGGTGTCAGCCGGTCCTCGACCATCGCGTAGACCGGGACACCGAGCCGGCCCAGCGTGCGCACCGCGCCGAGGGCGCTGTGCGACTGCGGGTAGCAGCCGATCTTCACCAGGAGTGCGGGGACGGTGCGGTCCGCGCGCAGCGGGTTCCGTGTCATGGCGCTCCCACCTCTCAGTGCTGCCACACCTGGACCCACTGCGCCTGCAGGGCCGCCGAGTCCGTCCCGACGGGCGGCGACTCCAGGTACCCGACGGCGAGGTTGAGCACGACCTCCATGGCGACGTTCGGGATCCGGGAGGGGTCAGTGACCTGGAACCAGGCCTTGCCGTCGACGTACCAGGTGACCGTGGACGGCTCCCAGTCGACGCCGAAGACGTGGAAGTCGGAGGAGAAGTCGGCGGGGCCCCAGTTCTGGCCTACGTGCTGGTCCGAGCCGTCCGGGCCGCGCCAGTGCAGGTTCATGTGGACGTACTGGTCGGTGTTCGGGAACTCGGCGATGTCCACCTCGGGCGGGGTGCCCCGGGTCGCGGCCGGGATCAGCCAGAAGGCGGGGAAGAAGCCGTGCGGGTTCGCCGGGACCTTGATCGAGGCCGCGAAGTAGCCGTAGGTGAAGGTGTGGCGCGGCTGGGCGTTCCACGAGTCGCGGCCGGTGCTCACCATGCCGGAGACCCACGGGTAGGTGCGGCCGTCGCTGCCCGTCACCGTCCGGGGCTGGGCGGTGAGGGTGAGCCGGCCGCCGCCGGCCTTGACCTGGCCCGGCTGGTACCACTGGTCCTCGCCGTTGCCGGCGTTGGTGCAGCCGCCGTCGTTCCAGTCGTAGCAGGTGGTCCACTTCGCCGGGTCGAGGGTGGATCCGGTGAACTCGTCGTGGAACACCAGACGCCACGAGCCGGCCGCCGGAGGCCGGTTCGCGGCGGCCGCCGCCGGTAACCGGGCGCCCGCCGCCGCGTTCGACCCGGCGGCGCCGGGTGTCCCGGGAGTGCCGGAGCAGGCCGCGCCCAGCGCCAGCAGGGTGGCCGCCGCCAGGGCGCCGGCGACCCGCCGGGCGCGGCCCGGTCTCCACGGTCCGCGCCGCGGCGCCGCGTCCTGCGCCGGGCCCGCCGTCCGCACGGGTGGTGCCCCGCCGGGCGGACGGCCGCCCCGGCCCGGCCGGGTGCCGTGCGGCACCAGCGCGAGCAGCGTGGTGACGGCGGCCAGCGCGGCGAGCGCGCGCTCCACCGAGAACACGTCGTACGCCAGCAGTGCGACGGCGGTCAGCGCGGCGAGCGCGGTGCTCAGCGCCACCGCGAGCGAGGCGGCGGCGAGCCGGTCGGGCCCGCCGGCCGTGCGGGCGATCGTCGGCCGGGCCAGCAGGGCCGCCGCTCCCGGGCCCAGCACCAGGAAGCCGCCGGTCAGGGCGATGCGCAGCGGATTGCCGGGGGGCAGCACGGTGGACGCCAGCGCGATCCAGCCGAGCAGGGCGAGCGCCAGGCGGGCGACGGTACGGGGAGGAAGCCTCATCACTGCCCACTCTCGGCGAACGGGCTCTCGACGGCGACCGGGGCGGAGTGCCGGTAGACGGTGGCGTCACCGTCGGTGAACACCGCGCGCAGCGTGGAGGAGGCCGAGGCGGCGTCCCGGACCCGGTCGACGGTGTCGGCGGGCAGGATTCCGGTGAGCTTGCACTCGGCGGCCTGCGCCTTGGTCAGCACCAGGAAGGAGGGGCCGGTGACGGTCGGGTCCCCGAGTGCGGCCTCGACGGCGGAGGCGGGGTCGGCGACCAGGTCCCGGCGGTCCGCGGGCGTGCCCAGGGAGAGCGCCGTCCGGCTGAGCTCGTCGTAGCGCTCCTCGGAGCCGGGCAGGTCGGCGGTGACCGAGACGATCCGCGAGCCCGGTGGGGCGGTGTGCGCGACGTAGCGCAGGGCGGCGACCTCGCCGGGGCTGAAGTTGTTCATGGCCTCCTTGCTGTAGTAGCCGAAGACCAGGCCGCCGAGCAGGCCGAACAGCGCCACCGTGGTCAGCCCCCAGCGCAGCGCGGGCAGCGCCCGGCGCGGGCCCCTCGCCCCGGCGGCCGCGGGGGCGCCCGGGCGTTCGGGGTCGTGGGCGGGCCCGGGAGCGCGCGAGGCCGGGATCAGCACGGTGGCGGCGAGCAGGGCCGCGGCGGGCAGCGCGAACAGGTAGGCGCGGAAGACCATCTCACCGCCGTAGCTGTTGGCGAGCAGCAGCGGGACGGGCGCGATCAGGAGCAGCGGCAGAGTGGTGCGGCGCACCCAGCGGTGGCGCACCACGGCCGTCACCGCCAGCACCAGGACGGCGCCGGTCAGACCGCGGTCGACCCAGGAGGCGAAGACCTGCCCGGGGGCGGGCTGGGCGAGCCGCTGCAGGCCGGGCAGGGCGTTGTTGTCGGGCGAGGCCAGTGCGGCGACCAGGTTGCCGATGTTCTTGGCCAGGTAGGGCCGCGCGACCGTGGCGTCCCAGGCGAAGGTGATGCCGACGGCGCCGACGAGGGCGGGCAGGACCACCCGGCGGTTGCGGCGCGGGAGGGCGAGCATGAGCAGGGCGCTGATCAGCATCAGCGGGGTGAGCTGGTGCGAGCAGACGATGGCCGCCGTCAGGACCAGCACCAGGACGAACGGCAGCGGCCGCCAGCCACCCCGGGGCGGTATGTCGGCCACCCAGGTCATCGCCCGGGCGCCGCGGCCCGGCCCGGCCCGCACGGCGCCCGCGGCCTCCGCACCGGGCGGGGCGTCGGCGGCCGGGGCGGCGGCGCCTGGCGGGGCCTGCGCCACACGGGTGGCCGCCAGCCGGCGGAGCACCAGGGCGATCACCGCGAGGAACAGCAGGTACGAGAAGGCCTGCGGGGAGAAGTAGTCCTGGCCGATCCAGGAGGCGCTGTAGTAGATCCAGATGCCGCCCCAGACCAGCCGCCGGTCCTGGGTGACGGTACGGAAGATCAGCAGCAGCGGGCCGAGCAGCAGGACGTTGGCGAGCACCGGGCACCAGACGGCGTAACCGAGTGCGGAGTGCAGGCCGGTGGCGCGCAGCAGCAGCACGTTGAGCTGGAAGAAGCCGGGCCACTGGTTGTAGATGTCCAGCTCGCCGGCGTTGGGCACCGAGCCGTCGTGGCGCAGCATGGCGTCCACGACCATCACGTGCTTCCAGGCCCAGGCGTAGCGCAGCTCCGGGTAGAGCAGGGTGGGTGTGGCGTGGATGAAGGCGATCAGGGCGAGGACGTAGCCGGCCGCCCAGCGCTGGCGGATCCGCCGGTCGCGCAGGACGGCGACGAAGCCGACCACCAGCAGGGCCAGGCCGGTCCAGTACAGCACCGGCAGGACCTGGATCAGGCCGAGGTCGCCCATGCCGCCGATCCGTACCCGGGGCAGCGCGAGCAGCCACAGGGCCAGCGCCGCGGGCAGCGCCACGCGGGCGAACACGCCGAGCGGTCCGGCCGCCCGCCAGCCGTCGCGCAGCGACCGCGGCAGTGCGCCGGGGCGCCGTCCGCCGGAGGCCGGGGGGCGTCCGCCCCTGGCGGGTTGGGTCCGGGCGAGTTGGTCAACCATTGGAGGGCCTTCCGACCGGACTGCCGACCGCGGTGCGCAGTCGGCGGTAGTTGCGCCAGAGCCGCGTGTAGAGGCTCTCCGGGACGGGCCCGATCCGGGCTCCCCGGCCGGCGATCCAGTCCTCGAAGACGTGGTCGGGGGTGTCGCTGCGGACCATCAGCCGGCAGATCCGCAGCACGGAGTCGGACGCGGAGCTGAACTTGTTCTCGACGGCGGTGGCGGACGTCCAGCCCGCCTCGCGGACCTTGCGCCGGACGGCCGGGCTGGAGTACCCGTGCGGGTAGGCGAACGCCACGACCTCGTGGCCGAGGGCGTCCTCCAGGCGCCGCTTGCACTCGACGATCTCGTCGGTGCAGCGCTGCCCGTAGACGGTGTCCAGCTGGGCGTGGGTGACGGAGTGGCCGCCGATCTCGACGCCCATCGTGTCCAGGTTGCCGATCTGCCGCCAGTTCAGCATGTCCGCCGGGGGGAAGAGACTGCCGGTGGGCGGCCCGCCCGGCGGGTGGACGGCGCCGACGGTGACGTACAGGGTGGCCGGCAGGCCGCGCTCGGCGAGCAGCGGGGCCACCGTCCAGTAGAAGTCGGCGAACCCGTCGTCGAAGGTGAGGACGGCGGCGCGGGGCGGCAGCGGGGGGCCGCCGAGGATCGCGGCCACCAGCCGGCGCAGTGGCACCACGGGCCGGCCGCTGTCGACGATCCGGTCGATCTGGCGGCGGAAGGTCGCGGGGGTCACGGTGTACGGCGCGATCCACGGCGGTGGGTCGTCCGACACCGAGTGGTACAGGAACACCGGTACCTCTCTCATGGCCTGCTCCTCGTGGGGACCGCCGCGACGCCCGGCTCGACGGCCGGGGCCGTGGTGGTGACCGCGGCGTCGGCCCGGGCGAGCCGGCCGGTGGCGTACCCGGCCGCCGCCAGGCAGGCGCCGGCGCCCAGGGCCCCGGCCGCCCGCACCCGGCGCCGGCCCAGCGCGCGGAGCACCGCGGCGGGCAGCGTGCGGCGCACGTAGCGGCGCTCGCTGGAGAGTGCGGACCGGGTGCCCGCGTACCGGGCGACCACGGCCTTGGAGCGGCCCTCGGCGTAACAGCGGGAGCTGAAGTAGCGCCAGGTGGTGCGGGCCCGCGGGACGTGTTGGCGGACGACGGCGGCGGGCTCGTAGCGCAGTTCGCTGCCGGGGTGCCCGGCGGTGAGCCGCAGGCAGAGTTCGGTCTCCTCGCAGCCGAACGGGCTGGTGCCGATCCGGCCGAGGTCGCTGCGGAAGCCTCCGGCGGCGACCACCGCGGCCCGGCGGAAGGACATGTTGGCGCCGATGAAGTTGCGCACCGCGCCGGTGGTCTCCGGGGCGCCGGGGTACGAGCAGCCGACCACCCAGTCGTACTCGGGCGGGAACCAGCCGGGCCGGCCGGTCTCCCACCAGGAGTCGACCCGGCCACCGACGCCGAGCACCCGCGGGTCGCGGTAGCCGGCCAGCAGCCGTTGCGTCCAGTCGGGTTCGGCCACCGCGTCGTCGTCCAGGAAGGCGACCACCTCCCCGCGGGCGAGCGTCACCCCGGTGTTGCGGGCGCCCGAGACGCCCGGCCGCTCGGGGCTCTCGACCAGCCGCAGGCCGGGGCGGTCGGCCAGCCGGGCCGTCAGGGCGGGGCAGTGGTCGACCACGACGACGGTCTCGTCGGGCGGGCGCCGCTGGGCGCGGATCGAGTCGAGGGCGGCGCACAGGTCGTCCCAGCGGTCGAGGGTGTAGCTGCAGACGACGACGGACAGGGTGGGCGCGGGGCCCGGTGCGGTACCCGGCGCGGACTTCGGCACGGTGTTCATCACGATCTCCGATCGGACGACGGCAGCCAGCGCGGCAGGGCGACCAGCAGCGGAAGGGCGAGTGCCGTCGCGGCGAGCAGCCAGGCCAGCCCGACCCCGGCGAGGCCGAGCACGGGCAGCAGTCCGGCGACCAGGGCGATCACCAGGACGGCGTAGACGAGTTGCAGCCCGATCATCCAGCCCAGGGCGCGGCGCACCCGGGCGACGTCGGTGGCCAGGCTCAGGACGACGGTGGGCAGCGCGGAGAGCGCCATCAGCCGCAGCACCGTGGTGCCGTGCTCGGCGTATCCGGGCCCGAACAGGCGCAGCAGCCAGGGGGCGAAGGCCACGATCACGACGACCGCCGCGAGGACGAGCAGACCGGTGTGCCACAGCATGCGGCGGGCGTGCTCGGCGAGCCGCTCCGGCGCCCGGGCGGCCTCGACCACCAGCGAGCTGCCCATGCTGTAGGCGGCCATGTAGAGGCTGTCGGCGATCACCCAGGCGAGCGAGTAGTAGGCGTTCTGCTCCGCGCCGAGCACGGCCAGCACCATGAGCGGTACGACGCTGCACGCGGCGATGCCGGAGATGTTGCCCAGGTAGTCCGCGACGGCGTAGCGCGCCACCCGCGGCAGCTTGGGTGTGTCGGCGCCGGCCGCGCGCTGGTGGTCCGGGATCGCCCGGCGGAACAGCACGACGTTGGTGAGCAGGACGGTGAGCAGCAGGGCGGCCGCCCAGGAGACCAGGATGCCGGTGCCGACGGCGAGCACGGCGCAGACGACCAGCGCGCCCGCCTTCGCCAGGGCGAAGAGCGTGTTCTCGCCGAGGACCCAGCCGGCGCGCCGCAGGCCGGTCAGCGCGCCGTCCTGCAGGACGAAGAGCGAGTAGCCGGCCGTGACCACGACGAAGGAGACCGCCACCACCGGCTCGCGCAGGTACCCCAGGCTCGGGGAGATCCACGGGATCAGGGCCAGGAACAGCACCGCGGCGAGCGCGCTGGCGACGATGCTCGCCACGTAGCAGCGGACCACCAGCCGCCGGGTGTGCTGCCCGGCGCGGGGGAGGAAGCGCACCAGGACGCCGCCGAGGTTGAAGCGGCCGAGCGCGGAGAGCAGTCCGGCGGCGGAGATCGCGGCGTAGCTGAGGCCGACCGTCTCCGCGCTGTACCAGCGGGTGGCGAACAGCCAGAAGATCGCGCCGAGTGCGGCCGCCACCGTCGAACTCGCCAGCAGCAGGTGGCCGTTGTGCAGCAGCGGTTCACCGGACAGCCGGGCCCGGGCGGCCCTGGCCCGGGCCCGCAGCAGCGCCCGGTAGGAGCACTGGCAGGGCAGCGGGCGGGGGCAGGAGCACGGCCTGGCGGGGGTGGTCGAGCGCGTGGTGAGCAACTGCATCACGACCAGTCCTCCGCCCGGAACCGGCGGTCCTGCCGACGGCTGACCAGGTAGCTGTACGGGCCGTTCAGCAGGCCGCGCAGTTCGAGTCGGCCGAGCCGGGCCAGCCCCGGGTCGCCGTTGCTGCTGCTGTTGCCGTCGCCGTTGCTGTTGCTGTTGCCGTCGCCGGTCGGGCCGGCGCCGGCCCGGCGCAGGGCGTACCGGGCGCCGGCCGGGAGCCGGCGCAGCAGATCGGCCAGCAGGCCGGGGCGCTGGGAGACGGCGGCGGTCAGATAGGCGCCGAGGCCGGTGCCGAAGCCCTGGATCTGGGCCTCCAGCTCCGCCATGGTGCGCCGGTGCCGGTGCCAGATCAGGGCCTCCGGCCGGTACGCGAGGGTGTGCCCGGCGACCAGGACGCGCAGGAAGGCGAGCAGGTCCTCGCCGCCGCGGGTCGGCGTGCCCGCGCCGGTCGCCGGGTCGAAGCCGCCGATGCCGCGGATCACGCTGGTCCGGAAGGCCATGTTGGCGCCGGTGCCGAAGCGGCCGGCGGCGAACGGGAAGAGCGGGTCGTGGCCGGCCGCGCGCATCGACCAGTCCCGGGGGGCGAAGCCCTTGCCGAAACCGCAGTACCGCTCGAAGGCCGCCTGGGCCTCGGTGTCGAGTTCGGCGGGCACCACGAGCCCGGTGACGCAGGAGATCCGGGGGTCGGCCCGGAAGGCCGCGGCGAGGGCGGTCACCCAGCCGGGATCGGCCAGCGCGTCGTCGTCGGTGAAGGCCACGAACTCGCCCCGGGCCGCGGACAGCCCGTGGTTGCGGGCCCGGGCCAGGCCGGGAACGGGCTCGCGCAGGTAGTGCAGCCGGCCGGGGGCCAGCGTACGGACCAGCCGTTCGGTGGTGTCGTCCTCGGGGGCGTTGTCGACCACCAGGAACTCGGTGGCCGGGTAGTCGGTGCGCAGCAGCGCGCTCAGGCTGTCGCCGAGCAGGGTGGGCCGCCCCCGGGTGCAGACGATGACGCTGACCAGGGGCGCGGGGGCGGTCGGGGGCGGCGGGGTGACGGCGGGCGGCCCGGCGTCGAGGTGGCGTTCGGCCGCCTCGACCAGCCGCCGGCGCAGCCGCGCGGAGTCCGGGTCGGAGAGGTCCGCACCGTCGGCGCGGTCGGGGTCGGCACCGTCGGGGCCGACCGAGACCAGGCCGAGCGGTCGGCCGGCCCGGCGGACCAGGGCCACGACGGACCCCTCCGGGCGGACCGGGGCCGTGAAGCCGGGCCGCCACGGCCCACCGGGCCGGTCGAGATCGAGTTCCACCACCTGGGCGGGCGCCCGCAGGACGGTGCTCATGACGCACCCCCGGTCCGCAGGCCGCGCTGGCGCCAGACGCTGAGCAGATAGCCGAACGGCCCGACCAGCAGCCCGCGGAACTCGCGGCGCCCCAGTCGCAGCAGGGCGGCCTCGCCCTCGGCCGGGCCGCAGCGGGCCCGGTTGCGGCGCACCCGTTGCCAGCGGCGGATTCCGGTGGGGACGCGCCGCACGAGTGCGGTGAGCACGCCGGGCCGGTGGGAGACGACGGCGGTCAGGTAGGCCCCGAAGCCGACGCCGAAGTTGAAGACCTGCCGGGTCAGCGCGTCGCAGGTGCGCGGGTGGCGGTGCCAGACGATGGCGTCCGGCTGGTAGGCGACGGTGTGCCCGGCGTCGAGCATCTGGAAGAAGGCCAGCAGCTCCTCGCCGCCGCGGGCCGGCGTGCCGGCCCCGGTCGCCGGGTCGAAGCCGCCGATGCCGCGCAGCAGCGCGGTCCGGAAGGCCATGTTCGCCCCGGAGCCGAACCGGCCGACCGAGAACCGCATCAGCGGGTCGTCCGGGCGGTCGCGCAGCGACCAGTCGCGGGCGGCGAAGCCGCGGGAGTAGCCGCCGTACTGTTCGAGGGCGGCCTGGGCCGGGGTGTCGAGCTCGGCGGGCAGCACGAGCCCGGTGACGCAGCCGATCCGGTCGTCCGCGCGGAACGCCCCGGCCAGCGCGTCCACCCAGCCGGTGTCGATGATCAGGTCGTCGTCGGCGAACGCCACCACCTCGCCGTGGACCGCGGACAGGCCGCGGTTGCGGGCCCGGGCCAGGCCCGGCACCGGCTCGCGCAGGTACCGGACGCGGTCCCGGTACCGCGTGGCGACGAGGCGTTCGGTGGCGTCGCTCTGCGGGGCGTTGTCGACCACCAGGACCTCCACGTGCGGATAGCCGGTCCGCAGCAACGAGTCGAGGCAGCTCCGCAGTTGCTCGGTCCGGTTGCGGGTGCAGACCACCACGCTGACCGTGACCGGGCCCGCGGGCACCCGGGCGCGGCCGACCCGACCGGGACGCGCCGCGGGTGTCGCGGTGGACAGGGCGGGAACCGGGAGTTCCCGGTGAGCGGCGTCGACCAGCGCCCGGCGCAGCGCGGCACTGTCGCCTGCTGTTCCGGTGGCCGTGACCAAGCCGAGCGGGTGTCCGTGCAGCCGCACCAACGCCAACACGCGGCCGACCGGGTCGACGGCGCCGAGACCACCGGGCGAGTGCAGCTCGCTCGGATCGTCCAGGTCAAGGTCGACGACGCGGACGGGGGTGTAGAGCGAGTCGCGGGCGGCAGAGCGCGGGCAGGCAGCTGCGGTGCGCCGGTCGGAGCCATTCATCGTCGCTCCTCCGCGGAGGCGGCCGCCGAGGACCGGGCGCCGGGACGCTCGGTGATCAGGGTCCTCAGCACCCGACGGCCGTCGGAGACGGCGTGCAGGTGGGATCGACCGCTGCGGCGGGGGAGTTCCAGGCTCGGCACCTCGGCGATCCGCAGTCCGGAGCGCAGCGCGTGCGCGATCATCTCGGCCTCGATCTCGAAGCCGGAGGAGCGCAGGTCGAGCGCGTCCAGGAAGGAGCGGCGGAAGGCGCAGTAGCCGTAGCACAGGTCGGTGAGGCCTGCGTCGTACAGGCGGTTGACCACGGCGAGCAGGGCGCGGTTGCCGAACGAGCGGACCTTGGTGAGATCCAGCGAGCCGCCGCCGGCGATGCACCGGGAGCCCTTGACGAAGTCGAAGCCGTGGTCGAGGAAGTGGAGGAAGTGCGGGATCTCGCCGGGCCACATGGAGCCGTCGGCGTCCATCATGACGATGTACTCGCCACTCGCGGCGGCGAAGCCGGTGCGCAGCGCGTTGCCCTTGCCGGGCCCGCTCTGCTGGACGCTGCGGACGGTCGGCAGGCAGTGCCGGGCCATCGGGACGGTGGCGTCGTCGGAGGAGCCGTCGACCAGGATGACCTCGTCGACGCAGCGCGGGATCTGCTCGAACACCCAGGGGATGTTGCGGGCCTCGTTCTGGGCCGGGACGACCAGGGTGACGCTGTGACTGCTGGCGACGCCGTCCCCGGCGCGACGCATCGGCCGCCGGGCCGCGGCCCGGTCCTCGGCGCGACGCATCGGCCGTCGGGCGGCGGCCCGGTCCTCGGCGCGGCGCTGCGGCCGGCCGTCGTGGTCCGGGGACGGAACGACGTGGGGGGGCAGGGTGGTGCTCATCGGGGGCGGCCTCTCGGAAGGAGGCGACGGGCGGCGCCGGAACACGGCGCGGCCCCTGGTGTGACGGGGCGGGCCCGGTGCGCGACATCGGCGCGCGGGGGCTGGGCCCCGGGAAGGAAGCCCCGGAGGGGCTGCCGAAACGGTGGAGAGCGGCTGGGGCGACCCGGGTGAGGGGTGCGCCGCCGGCTCTCGGGCGCCGAAGCGCCGGTCCTGCGAACTGGCCGAATGTGCTTCCCGTACCGGAGTACGGGGTGTGCCAGGGCCTCATCGTGCCCAGGTGACCGGCGTCACGTCAAGTAGTTTGTCCGGATTTTGCCATGTTTGACCGGTCAAGCCTTCATCGCCGGGCCCGGCCGGAAGCCACCGCCAGGCCGCCCGGGGCCACCACCGGGTCACCGGCGGGCCACGATCGGTCGCCGATCAGCCGCCGGTCAGCCGCCGACCGGCCGGCCCTCCGGCTCCTCGGCGATCCGGCGGGCGATCTCGGCCGGCCGCACCGGCCGCCCGAAGTGCCAGCCCTGCGCCCAGTCGCAGCCGATCCCGCGCAGCCGCTCGGCGTCCCGGCGGGTCTCCACGCCCTCGGCCGTGACGGTCAGGCCCAGCGCGTGCGCCATCGACACCAGCCCGCTGACGATCCGCCAGCCGGTGGCCGCGTCCTTGGTCGGGTCGTGCAGGTCGCCGACGAAGGAACCGGCGATCTTCAGCCCGGAGACCGGCAGGTCGCGCAGGTAGGCGAGGTTGGACCAGCCGGTGCCGAAGTCGTCCACGGCGAGCGAGACGCCCTGGTCGACCAGCCCGTGCAGGGTGCGCAGCGCCTCGTCCTCCGGACCGACCACGGTGGACTCGGTGATCTCCAGCTGGAGCCGGGCCGGGTCCAGGCCGGTGGAGTCGAGGATCCGGCCGAGGTCGGTCACCAGGGCGGCGCTGCGGGCCTGACGGACCGCCAGATTGACGTTCAGCTGCGGCGCGTCGTCGCCGAACCGCTTGATCCAGTCGGCCGCCTGACCGCAGGCCTGCTCCAGCACCCAGCGACCCAGCGGCATGATCAGGCCGGTCTCCTCGGCGGTGGTGACGAACTCGTCCGGGCCCAGCACGCCGAGCTGCGGGTGGCGCCAGCGCACCAGCGCCTCGACGGCGGCGAGCCGGCCGTCGGCCAGCGCGTACAGCGGCTGGTAGTCGATGAAGAACTCGCCGCGGTCGAGGGCGGCCGGCATCCGGACCGAGACCGCGTACCGGCTGACCGCGCGGGCGTTCTCCTTGGGGTCGAAGAGCGTCCAGCGGCCGCGACCGGCCTCCTTGGCCCGGTACAGCGTCAGGTCGGCGGCGCGGACGGCGGCCCCCGGCGTGGTGGTCGAGACCCGCCGTTCCAGCACGCCCACGCTGGCGCCGACGGCGAGCTTGTGATCCCCGATCAGGACGGGCCCGGCGAGCGCCTTCAGCACGGTCTTGGCGGCGGCGACGGCCTCCTGCTCGCCCCGGCAGTTCTCCAGCAGCACGACGAACTCGTCGCCGCCGAGGCGGGCGACGAGGTGGCCGAGCGGGGTGAGGGCGGCCTTCAGCCGGGCGGCGACGGCGGCCAGCAGCTGGTCGCCGGTGTCGTGGCCGAGGCTGTCGTTGACCACCTTGAAGCCGTCGAGGTCGACGTAGCAGAGGCCGAACCGGGCGCCCGGGTCCGGCTCCTCGAAGAGCTTCTCCAAGCGCTCGAAGAACGCGGCCCGGTTGGGCAGTCCGGTCAGCGGGTCGTGGGTGGCCTGGTGGCGCAGCCGCTCCTGGAGCCGGTAGCGGTCGGTGATGTCCTCCAGCATCGCCACCTGGTACTGCGGGCGGCCGTCGTCGTCGCGGATCAGCGAGACCGTGAGGTGGGTCCAGACCACCTCGCCGTCGTGCCGGTAGTACGGCTTGTCGAACTGGAAGTAGTCCCGCTTGCCGCTGATCAGCTCCTCGTAAGCCTCCCAGACGCCGGGGGTGTCCTCGGGGTGGACGAGGTCGCCGACCCGCCGGCCCCGCATGTCCTCCGGGGCGGCCCCGAACAGCTCCTGGAGCGCCTTGTTGACGGCGAGGATGTTGCCCTCGGTGTCGCCGATGCCGATGCCGATCGCCGCGCTCTCGAACAGTGCGCGGAACCGGGCCTCGGAGGCGCGCAGCGCCCGCTCGGCCTCCCGGCGGGCGGCGTCGGCGGCGGTGCGGATGGCCTCCTGCTCGCGCAGGGTCCGCTCGCGCAGGGCGGCCGCCCAGCCGGCCGCGAAGGCACCGCAGAGCGCGGGCCCGCGGTCGTCGGCGGCGGGCTGCTCCTGGAGCAGCTCGACGGCCCGGGCCAGCACCACCGGATCGGTGAAGTGCGCGTCGACGAGCTCGGAGCCGGCCTGGGCGGCCAGCCGCGGCTCGAACGGCTCGCCCAGCTGGGCGCGGTGGAGCAGCGCGGCGGTCCGGGAGATCAGCCTGCCGAGCTGGCCGGGGTGGACCGCCGTGCCGTGGTCGCCGGAGAGCAGCCGCGCCCAGTCCTCGTGGAACCGTTCGGCGGTGCCCGGTACCGGCGCTTCGTTCACGGGCGGAACCCCACGCCCGCCATCCCGGTCATCCGCTCGGGATTGCGGCCGACCGCCTCGGGCTGGTCGGGGCGCCACTGGGGCAGGTAGACCACGCCGGGCTCGACCAGCTCGAAGCCGGCGAACATCGCGGTGATCTGCTCGCGGGTGCGCATGGTCAGCGGGGTGGGCGTCATCCGGTACAGCTTCTGGTGGTCCTCGGCCTGGTCGGGGCGGCCCTCCAGGGAGGCGTGCGAGAGGATCAGCGCACTGCCCGGCGGGAGTGCCTCGCGCAGCACCGCGAGCAGCTTCCACGGGTCCTCGGAGTCGCTGACGAAGTGCATGACGGCGACCAGCAGCACGGCCACCGGCTCGCCGGACGCGAGCAGCGCGGTCACCTCGGGGCGGCCGAGCAGGTCGTCGACGTCGCGGACATCGGCCTGGACGACGGAGCAGCCCTCGTCGTCGGCGAGCAGCAGCCGGCTGTGCGCGACGGCGACCGGGTCGCGGTCGACGTAGACCACCTCGGCCTCGGGGCGGATCGCCCGGGCGATCTCGTGCACGGTGCCGAAGGTCGGGATGCCGGAGCCGATGTCCAGGAAGCGGGTGATGCCCTGCTCGGCGGCGAACTGCACCGCGCGGCGCAGGAAGGCCCGGTTGGAGCGCATGATCTGGGGCAGCTCCGGCCAGAGCGCGATGGCCTGGCGGGCCATCTCACGGTCCACCTCGAAGTTGTGCGAACCGCCGAGGTAGTAGTCGTAGACCCGCGCGGCGTTCGGTTTGTCCAGGTCCGTGCCCTCCGGTACCCAGTTCGGTCGCCGCATCCTCGGGACTCCTTCGCTCCGGTTCCGGTAAACCAGCAGCCCGGAGGGACAGCTGGTTCTGATGAGACTACAAGCACAAAAGATCCTCCTCTGCACGCCGAACGCGTGCAAGCGGAATCGCCTCGTCCTGCCGACCGCGCACCGCGGCCGGAGAATGGATCCGATGGCCGGACGCATCGAGGACTACGCCCTGATCGGCGACCTGCAGACCGCCGCCCTGGTCGGGCGGGACGGGTCGGTCGACTGGCTCTGCCTGCCCCGGTTCGACTCCCCCAGCTGCTTCGCCGGCCTGCTCGGCGACCGGCAGCACGGCGCCTGGCGGCTCGCCCCCGCCGGCGCCGCACAGTGCTCCACCCGCCGCTACCGGGACGACAGCCTGGTCCTGGAGAGCGAGTGGCGCACCGCCGAGGGCACCGTACGGGTGACCGACTTCATGCCCCAGCGCGGCCGGGGCGGGCAGCGCTCCCCCCAGCTGATCCGAATCGTCGAAGGCGTCGAGGGCAGCGTCCGGGTCCGCGGCGAGCTGCGGCTGCGGTTCAACTACGGCCGGATCGAGCCGTGGGTCCGCCGCACCGGCCGGCACCGGGTCGCCGTCGCCGGGCCCGACTCCGCCTGGCTGAGGGTGCCGCCCGAGGTCCACACCTACGGGGTGGACGGCGTCACCGTCTCCGACTTCACCGTCACGGCCGGCACCCGCGTCCCCTTCGTCCTCACCTGGCAGCCCTCCCACCTGCCCACCTCCCCGCGCACCGACCCCGAGGAGGCCCTGCTCGCCACCCTGCGCGACTGGCGGCTCTGGGCGGCCGGCTGCCGCTACCGCGGCGAGTGGCGGGAGGCCGTGCTGCGCTCGCTGCTCACCCTCAAGGCGCTCGCCTACGCGCCCACCGGCGGGATCGTCGCCGCGCCCACCGCCTCGCTGCCCGAACGGATCGGCGGCACCCGCAACTGGGACTACCGCTTCTGCTGGCTGCGCGACTCCTCGATGACCCTCTCCGCCCTGCTCCGCGGCGGCTTCCGCGAGGAGGCCGCCGCCTGGCGCCGGTGGCTGCTGCGCGCCATCGCCGGCGACCCGGGCGACCTGCAGACCGTCTACGGCGTCGCCGGTGAGCGCGTCCTCGGCGAGACCTCCGCCGACTGGCTGCCCGGCTACGAGGGCTCCCGGCCGGTCCGGTTCGGCAACGCCGCCGTCGACCAGCTCCAACTCGACGTCTACGGCGAGGTGGTGGACACCCTGCACCTGGCGCTGCTGGCCGGCCTGCCGATGGAGCGCCACGTCTGGACCCTGCTGCGGACCCTGATGGAGTACCTGGAGGCGCACTGGCGCGATCCCGACGAGGGCCTCTGGGAGGTGCGCGGCGAGCGGCGCCACTTCGTCCACTCCAAGGTGATGTCCTGGGTCGCCGCCGACCGCGCGGTGCGCATGGCCGAGGCCACCGGGCTGCCCGCGCCGGTCGCCCGCTGGCGGGCGATGCGGGACGCCGTGCACGCCGACGTCTGCGTGAACGGGTACGACCGGCGGCGCGGCGTCTTCGTCCAGCACTACGGCGGGCAGGGGCTGGACGCCGCCACGCTGTTCGTCGTCAAGAGCGGCTTCCTGCCGCCCGACGACCCGCGCGTGATCCGCACCGTGGACGCCGTCCGGGACGGCCTGGACCACGGCGGCCTCGTCCTGCGCTACCGGGCGCACCGGCACACCGACGGGCTACCCGGTGGCGAGGGCGCCTTCCTGGCCTGCTCGTTCTGGCTCGCCGACGCGCTCGCCGCCACCGGCCGGCCGGCCGAGGCCCGCGAGCTGTTCGCCCGGGTGGTCGGACTCGCCAACGACCTCGGCCTGCTCTCCGAACAGTGGGACCCGCGCGCCCGCCGCCAACTCGGCAACACCCCGCAGGCGTTCACCCACGTCGCACTGGTCAACACCGCCTTCACCCTGACCGAAGCGCCGTAAGGCCACCGGGGCCGGGCGGCAGGCCCTACAGTGCGGCCGTGGACCTCAACCACTACCGGTTCCGTGGCGGGTGGCGGCTGGCCGCGCCGCCGGCCGCCGTGTACGCCGCGCTGCAGGACGTCCCGGGCTACCCGCTCTGGTGGCCCGAGATCCGCTCGGTGCGGCAGTTCGGCCCGGACGACGGCGAGGTGGTGGTGCGGGCGCTGCTGCCGTACCGGCTGGTGATCGCGCTGGCCGCGGTGCGGCGCGACCCGTCGGCCGGCGTGCTGGAGGTCGCGATGCGGGGCGATCTGGTCGGCTGGTCCCGCTGGACGGTCGAGGCGGACGGCGCCGGCACCCGCGTCCGGTTCGAGGAGGACGCCCGCCCCGGCCGGCCCCTGCTCCGGCGCCTCGCCCTGCCCCTGCACCCGGTGTTCCGCGCCAACCACGCGGTGATGATGTACCGCGGCCGCCGGGGCCTGGCCGCCCACCTCGCCGCCCCGCACGACCGGGCCGTGACCAGCGGCGACTCCCCGAACCGGCCGGCCGGGTGATCGCCCCGGGTGAACCGGCGGGATCGGACGGCCCGTTGAACGGGGCGGGGCGCACCGGGCGCCCCGTGAACCTCGGGAGTTCCCATGCGCACGACGAAGCGCACCGCTCAGAACGCGGGCCTGGCCCTCGCCGGCGGCCTGGCCCTCACCGCCTGCCTCGCCACCCTCACCGGCGGCACCGCCGCCCAGGCCTCGCAGACCTCGGTGCCGCGGGCCGGGGCGACCGCCACCAGCTATCCGACGCTCGCCCCCGCCTTCACCCTGTGCTCGCGCGGCAGCTACTCGTCCTACGCGGTGTTCCCCAAGCGCAGCAACCTGCGGACGGCGACCGCCAGGCCGGGAACGTGCATCAGCCAGTCCCTGAAGGGCGGGACGAGCGAGCAGGTCGTGCTGTACGGCATCCGCCCCGACGGCAGCTCGTTCAAGATCGCCAGCGACTCCTTCGACACCGCCGAGGGCGAGCGCGTCAACACGCTCAACACCCCCGACGACAACGACTGGGAGACCTTCTAACCGGTCCGCGCGGGCCGGTCCGCCCGGCCGAACAGCCAGCCGCGCAGCAGGCGCGTCACCACCGGGAGGGCCGCGTAGGTCATCAGCGCGCTGATCAGCGGCGCGGTGACCAGGGCCCGGACCGCCACCGGCAGGCCCGCCAGGTGCGGGGTGAGCAGCAGGCCCGAGGTGACGGTGAGCGGCGCGATCGCCACCGTGGAGGCGACCGCCATCTTCCAGCGCACCGGCGGGCGGCCCTTCGCCGCCGCCCTGGTGGTGGCGAACCAGCCCTCCATGCCGAGGATCTCGTGCCGGTGCACCTCGTGGTGGTGCCCGTCCGCCGCGGCGAAGCAGGCCGCCCGGGCCGGTGAGTCCTGCCAGGAGCGGAACGCCGCGCCGTCGCGGAAGTGCAGCAGCAGGTGCCAGGGGTCGTCCGGCCCGGCCGGGCGCAGCAGTCCGGTGCCGAGGTTGCCCTCGTGCCCGGCGGCCGCGGCGAGGATGCCCTTCGCCCAGCGCTCGAACGCCTCCTCGTGGCCGGGCTCGACCCGCCGGGCGACGAACAGCGTGACCTCGTCGTCCGGCCCGCCCCCGGCCGCCGGGCCCGGCCGCGCCGCCGTGTCGGTCCGTTCGCGCAGTCCCATGAGTGCCGCCCTTCCCCGTGTCCCGTGCGTGCCCGCGCGTCCCCGGTCGCGGCCGTCCCGCAGCGTACGACCCCGCCGGGCGTCCGCGCCCGTGCCGACCGCGCCTCGGGACGCGGACGGGGGGAGCCGGGGCCGCGGGCACCGCCGGCCGGGGCCCCGGCCGGCGGTGCCCGCGGCCCCG
>NZ_JBHVWC010000105.1:0-24505 GCF_042882445.1 Kitasatospora sp. NPDC058218
GCGTGTGCGGGTGCGGTTGGCGCCGGTGGGTGGTGACGCGGTCGCGGTGACCGCCGTTGCGGCCGACGGCGACGGCGACGGCGACGGCGACGGCGGCGGTGGCGGTGGGGTGGTGTGGTCGGTTGAGGCGTTGTCGTTGCGGCCGGTGTCGGCGTTGTCGTCGGTGTCGGGTGGTGGGTTGTATCGGGTGGAGCGTCGTGCGGTGACGCTTCCCGAAGTCCCGTCCGAGGCCGACGGGTTGTGGGTGTTGGATCTGCGGGGTATGGCGCGTGGTATGGCCCCGGATGTGGTGCGTGGGGCGGTCGTGGAGGCCGTGGCGGTGTTGCGTGAGCGGCTCGTGGAGGGTGTCGGTCCGGTGGTGGTGTGGACCGATGGAGCGGTGGACTCCGAGGGTGTGGGTGTGGGTGTGGCGGTGTGGGGTTTGGTGCGGTCGGTGCAGCGTGAGTTCCCGGGTCGGTTGGTGTTGGTGGACGGGGGGCGTCGGGAGGATCTGGCGCGGGTGGTGGCGTCGGGTGAGCCGGAGGTGGTGCTGGCCGAGGACGGTGGCGCGTGGGTGGCACGGCTGACGGCTGTGGAGGCCCCCTCCGACCGGCCCGCGGGCGTGACGGGCGCGGTGTTGGTGAGTGGTGGTCTGGGTGTGTTGGGTGGTGCGGTGGCTCTGCACGCGGTGAGCGTGTGGGGTGCGCGGGACATCGTGCTGTTGGGCCGTGGTGGTGGCGATGACGGTGGGGTGGTGGCGCGTCTGGAGGGGGCGGGTGCGCGGGTGCGGGTGGTGGCGTGTGATGTCGCCGATCGTGCCGCTTTGGCCGGGGCGTTGGCGGACGTCGGCGACGTACGGGTGGTGGTGCATGCGGCGGGTGTGGTGGACGACGGGTTGTTGGAGTCGTTGACGCCGGCGCGGGTGGAGGGTGTGTTGGCGGCGAAGGTGGATGGTGCGTGGAATCTGCACGAGGTGGCCGGTGAGCTGGGGTGGGATCTGGACGCGTTCGTCCTGTTCTCGTCGTTGGCGGCGGTGACGGGTTCGGCGGGTCAGGGTGCGTACGGGGCGGGTAACGCGTATCTGGAGGCGTTGGCCCGGCACCGTCACGGCCTGGGTCTGTCGGGGGTGTCGGTGGCGTGGGGCCTGTGGGAGGCGCCGTCGCGGATCACGGCGGGGTTGAGTGAGGCGGACCGGGCTCGGATGCGGCGTCAGGGTGTGTTGCCGTTGGAGACCCAGGACGCCCTGCACCTCCTCGACACCGCACTCAGCACCAAGGAACCCGCCGTCGTGGCCGCGCGCCTGAGTGCCCGGGGGAGCGACCAGGTGCCCATGGTGCTCCGCGAGGTCGTTCGCGTCCCTGCCGCCCCCACGAGCGTCGCGCCCGACGAGGCGGCCGAGCTGCGGCAGCGGATCGGGGGTGCGACGCCGCAGGCCAGGGAGCGGATCATCGCCAAGCTGGTCCGCTCGCACGTGGCCGCCGTGCTCGGACACGGGGGCCCGGACCACATCGACATGGGCGCCGGCTTCATGGCGATGGGCCTCGACTCGCTGGCCGCCGTGGAACTGCGCAACCGGCTCGGCAGGGCCACCAGCCTGGCCCTGCCCGCCACGCTGCTGTTCGAGCACCCGACGCCGCACGAGTTGACCCGCCACCTCGACGGCGAGCTGCCTCGCCCCGAGGAGACGACGCCACCACCACGGGACCCGGCCCCGGACGAACAGCCGGGCGTCACGCAGCAGAGCGTGCTCGACACGCTGGAGTCGGCATCGGCCGACGACGTTCTCGATTTCATTCGACGGGAGTTCGGGCGCTGATCATGACCGACAACAAGCTGCTCGAAAACCTGAAGTGGGTCACCGCCGAACTGCACCAGACGCGGCAGAGGCTGCGCGATGCCGAGTCCGCGGCCGGCGAACCCATCGCCATCATCGGAATGGCCTGCCGCTACCCCGGCGGCGTCCGGACGCCCGAACAGCTCTGGCGGCTGGTCGAACGCGGTGAGGACGCCATCACGGACTTCCCCACCGACCGCGGCTGGGACGTGGAAGGCCTCTACGACGCCGACCCCGAGCACCTCGGGACCTCCTACGTGCGGCGCGGCGGCTTCCTGCACGACGCGGCCGAGTTCGACGCGGAGTTCTTCGGCATCTCGCCGCGCGAGGCGGTGACGATGGACCCGCAGCAGCGGCTGATGCTGGAGGTCGCCTGGGAGGCGCTGGAGCGGGCGGGGATCGATCCCGAGTCCGCGCGGGGCAGCCGGACCGGCGTGTTCGCCGGGATGATGTACCACGACTACAGCGGCCTGCTGGAGCGCGCCTCCGAGGAGTACGAGGGATTCTTCGGGAACAGCACGTCCGGCAGCGTGGTGTCCGGCCGGATCGCCTACGAGCTCGGCCTGGAGGGGCCGGCGGTCACCATCGACACCGCCTGCTCGTCGTCCCTGGTCGCGCTGCACCTGGCGTGCCACGCGCTGCGGAAGGGCGAGTGCTCCATGGCGCTCGCCGGTGGTGTGACGGTGATGGCCACGCCGCGGCCGTTCATCGACTTCAGTCGGCAGCGCGGGCTGGCCCCCGACGGCCGGTGCAAGTCGTTCGCGGACGGCGCTGACGGCACCGGCTGGGCCGAGGGCGCCGGCGTGCTCCTGGTCGAGCGGCTGTCGGACGCCCTGCGCAACGGGCACCCCGTCCTCGCCGTCGTCCGCGGTTCCGCGGTCAACCAGGACGGCGCGAGCAGCGGGTTCTCCGCGCCGAACGGTGCCGCGCAGCAGCGGGTCATCCGCCAGGCCCTCGCCGACGCCGGCCTCACCGTCGCCGACGTCGACGCCGTCGAGGCGCACGGCACCGGCACGCCGCTGGGCGACCCGATCGAGGCGCGTGCGCTGCTGGCCACCTACGGCGCCGACCGCGCGGGCGGGCAGCCGCTGCTGCTGGGCTCGGTCAAGTCCAACATCGGGCACACGCAGGCCGCCGCCGGTGTGGCCGGTGTGATCAAGATGGTCATGGCGATGCGCCACGGCACCTTCCCGGCCACCCTGCACGTGGACGCGCCCTCGTCCCACGTGGACTGGTCGGCGGGCGGCGTGCGACTGCTCACCGAGGCCGCGCCCTGGCCGGGAACGGGTCGGGTCCGCCGCGCGGCGGTGTCCGCGTTAGGCGTCAGCGGCACCAACAGCCACGTCGTGCTCGAACAGGCACCGGCCGCCGAACCGGCGACGGTCGCCACCCCCGCGCCCGCCGCCGCACCGGCCGACACCCCCCTGCCCTGGCTCCTGTCGGGGCGGACCGAGGACGCGCTGCGCGCGCAGGCCCGGTCCCTGCGGTCCCACCTCGACGATCACCCGGAGCTGCCGCTCGACGACGTGGCCTGGTCTCTCGGCCACGGCCGGACGGCCTTCCGGCACCGGGCGGTCGTGCTCGGCGTCGACCTCGGCGAGATGCGCGACGGCCTCGGCGCCCTCGCCGCGGGCACCGGTGCGCCGGCCGTGGTCGAGGGCGTCGCCGAACAGGGCCGGGACCAGGCCGTGTTCGTCTTCCCCGGCCAGGGCGCGCAGTGGGTCGGCATGGCCCTGGAACTGATGGACTCCGAACCGGTCTTCGCGGCCCGCATGACCGAGTGCGCCGAGGCCCTGCGGCCGTACGTCGACTGGTCCCTGCCGGACGTCCTGGCCGACCCCGAGGCGCTGGAACGCGTCGACGTCGTCCAGCCGGCCCTGTTCGCCGTCATGGTGTCGCTGGCCGCGCTGTGGCGCGCGGCGGGAGTCGAACCCGCGGCCGTGGTGGGGCACTCGCAGGGCGAGATCGCGGCGGCGTGCGTCGCCGGCGCCCTGTCCCTGGACGACGCCGCCCGGGTGGTGGCCCTGCGCAGCCGGGCCCTGGTGCGGTTGGCCGGACAGGGCGGCATGGTGTCCGTGCCGCGGCCGGCCGGCGACATCGACCTCGGCGAGGGGCTGTCGATCGCCGCCGTGAACGGTCCCCGGTCCACGGTGGTGTCGGGCGACCCGCAGGCGCTGGAGGCGCTGCTGGGGTCGGACGAGCAGGCCCGCCGGATCCCGGTCGACTACGCGTCGCACTCGCCGAGCGTGGAGGTCCTCGCCGACGAGCTGGTCGGCGCACTGCGCGAGATCCGCCCCCGGGCCTCACAGGTCCCGCTGTACTCCACGGTGACCGGCGGCCTGCTCGACACCACCCGCATGGACGCCGAGTACTGGTACCTGAACCTGCGGGCGACGGTGCGCTTCGAGCAGGCGATCCGCGCGCTCGTCGAGCAGGACCACGCCGACTTCGTCGAGGTGAGCCCGCACCCGGTGCTCGCGTTCGGCATCCGGGAGGTCCTGGACGACAGCGGCCGGACCGGACTGGCCGCCGGGACCCTGCGCCGCGGCGACGGCGGCCGGGGCAGGTTCCTCGCCTCGCTGGCGGAGCTGTACACGCACGGCGTCGCCGTCGACTGGGACGCCGTCATCGGCGGCGAGCCGCAACGGGTGGACCTGCCGACGTACGCATTCCAGCACACCCGGTACTGGCCGGCCGGCCTGCGCGACGGCGGCAGTGCCACGGGCGACTTCGCGGTGTCCGACCACGCCTTCCTGCACATGGCGCTCGGCCTCGCCGACGGCGACGGATTCGTCCTCACCGGGCGGATCTCGCTGGAGACCCACCCCTGGCTCGCCGACCACACCGTCCTCGGCCGGGCGCTGCTGCCGGGCACCGCGCTGCTCGACCTCGCGGTCAGGGCCGCGGACCAGGCCGGCTGCGGGCGCGTCGACGAGCTCACCTTCGAGACGCCGGTGCTCCTCCCCGACGACGGCGCCCTGCAGATCCAGGTGATCGTCGCGGCCCCCGACTCCACGGGCCGCCGCGCGCTCGACATCTACACGCGGCCCGCCGACACCGCCGACCAGGAGTGGGTGCGGTGCGCCGGCGGCGCGCTGGCGGTGCACCCCGGCGCGGTTCCGGCCGGCCCGGCCTCCTGGCCGCCGGCCGGGGCGGAGCCCGTCGACCTCGTCGACCACTACACCCGCCTGCACGACCAGGGGCTGGTCTACGGACCGGCCTTCCAGGGCCTGCGCGCCGCCTGGCGCACCGACGAGGAGGTGTACGCCGAGGTCGTCCTGCCCGAGGAGAGCGGCGCCGGCCGGTTCGGCGTCCACCCGGCCCTGCTCGACGCCGGCCTGCACCTCGCCGGCCTCGTCGGACCGGTCGGCCAGGACTCTCCCCGCCTGCCGTTCTCCTGGACCGGCGTGAGCCTGCGCGCGTCCGGCGGAACCACGCTGCGCGTCCGGCTGACGGCTGCCGGCCCCGACGCCCTGTCGCTGCTGGCCATGGACGCGACGACCGGCGCACCGGTGCTGTCGGCCGAATCCCTGGTGGTCCGGCCGGTGTCCGCGGCGCAGCTCGGCACCGCCCACGACGCCGCGCTGTTCCGGCTCGCCTGGCGCCCCGCCTCGGCCGACGAGCAGGCAGCGCCCCGCCCGGTGGCGGGCGACGTGGTCGCCACCGTCGACCAGGAGACCCCGCGGGAGGCCGTGCACGCCGTCCTGGAGCGGCTGCAGTCCTGGCTGTCCGACGAGAGGTCGGCCTCGGGCCGGCTCGTGATCGTCACCCGGGGCGCCGTCGCCGTCCGGCCGGGCGAGGCCCCGAGCGACCTCGCGGGGGCCGCCGTGTGGGGTCTGGTCCGGGCGGCCGAGACCGAGAACCCCGGCTGCTTCGTCCTGGTCGATCTGGACGGCACCGACCCCGAAGGCCACGGCCTGGCGCTCGCGCTGGGCTCCGGCGAACCGCAGGCAGCCGTCCGCGACGGCGTCCTGCACGTCCCGCGCCTCGCCCGCCTCCCGCTGCCCACCGGGCTCGCCGCCACCCCGTTCGACCCGCAGGGGACGGTGCTCATCACCGGCGGTACCGGGGTGCTGGGCGGCCTGGTGGCCCGCCACCTGGTGACCGAACACGGCGTGCGGCACCTGCTGCTGCTGAGCCGCGGCGGCGCCGCGGCGGAGGAGACGCTGAGCGGGCTCGCCGCCCTCGGCGCCACGGTGCGCGTCGTCGCCTGCGACGCCGCCGACCGCGCGGCCGTCGCCTCGGTCCTCGCCACCGTCCCGGCCGAACACCCGCTGCGCGCGGTGGTGCACGCCGCCGGTCTGCTCGACGACGGACTGGTCTCCGCGCTCACCCCGGAACGGGTGGACGCCGTGCTCCGGCCGAAGATCGACGCCGCGCAGGTCCTCGACGAACTCACCCGCGACCTCGACCTCGACGCCTTCGTCCTCTTCTCCTCGGCGGCCGGCACCCTGGGCGCCGCGGGTCAGGCCAACTACGCCGCGGGCAACGCCTTCCTCGACGCGCTGGCCGTCCGGCGGCGAGCACGCGGCCAGGTCGCCACCGCGCTGGCCTGGGGCTTCTGGGAGCCCCGCAGCGGCATGACCAGCCATGTCGACGCAGCTGACCTGCACCGGATCAACCGGTCCGGCATCGCCGCACTGACTGCCGCCGAAGGACTGGCGCTGTTGGACCGCGCGCTGGCCTCCGGCGAACCGGCGCTGCTGCCCGCGCGACTGGACCTCCCGGCCCTGCGCGCCGCCGACGGCGCCGTCGCGCCCGTCCTGCGCGATCTGGTCCGCGTGCCCGTACGACGCGGCGGTGGCGACGAGGACCTGAGCACCCGTCTCGCCCGGCTGCCCGGCGACCGGCGCACCGACGTCCTGCTCGACCTGGTCAGGACCCGGGCGGCGGCGGTGCTGGGGCACGGTTCCGCCGCCGAGGTGGCGGCGGGGCGGCCCTTCCGGGAGGTGGGGTTCGACTCGCTGACGGCGGTGCAGTTGCGCAACGCGCTGTCGACGGCGACGGGGTTGCGGCTTCCGGCGACGTTGGTGTTCGACTACCCGACGCCGGTGGCGCTGGCCGAGTTCCTGCTGTCGTCGTTGGTCGCGTCCGGGGAGTCGTCGGGTCCGTCGTCGGCGGCCGGGCGTGCTGTCGTGGCGCCGGTGACGGCCGGGGCCGACGAGCCGATCGCGATCGTGGGGATGGCGTGCCGCTTCCCGGGCGGGGTGCGGTCGCCGGAGGACCTGTGGCGGTTGCTGAGCGACGGCACCGACGCCATCACCCCCTTCCCGACCGACCGGGGTTGGGACCTCGGCGTCCTCTACGACCCGGAGCGGAGCCGCCCGGGAACCAGCTACGCCCAGGAGGGCGGGTTCCTGCACGACGCGGGGGACTTCGACGCGGAGTTCTTCGGGGTCTCGCCGCGTGAGGCGTTGGCGATGGACCCGCAGCAGCGGCTGCTGCTGGAGACCTCGTGGGAGGTGTTCGAGCGGGCCGGGATCGATCCGGCCACGCTGCGCGGCAGCGACACCGGTGTGTTCGCCGGGGTGATGTACCACGACTACGGCTCCCGACTGGCCCATGTCTCGGACGACATCGAGGGGTACCTGGCCAACGGCACGGCGGGCAGTGTCGCCTCCGGCCGGCTGTCCTACACGTTCGGTCTGGAGGGGCCGGCGGTGACGGTGGACACGGCGTGCTCGTCGTCGTTGGTGGCGCTGCACCTGGCCGTGCAGTCGTTGCGGCAGGGCGAGTGCTCGCTGGCGCTGGCCGGCGGCGTGACGGTGATGTCGACCCCCACCATGTTCGTGGAGTTCAGCCGCCAGCAGGGCCTCGCACCGAACGGCCGCTGCATGGCCTTCGCAGACGCCGCCGAGGGGACGGGGCTCGCCGAGGGTGTGGGCGTGCTGTTGGTGGAGCGGTTGTCGGACGCGGTGCGCAACGGGCATCGGGTGTTGGCGGTGGTGCGTGGTAGTGCGGTGAATCAGGACGGTGCGTCGAACGGTCTGACGGCGCCGAACGGTCCGTCGCAGCAGCGGGTGATCCGGCAGGCGCTGGCGAGTGCGCGGTTGTCCGCCGCCGAGGTGGACGCGGTCGAGGGTCATGGGACGGGTACCACGTTGGGTGACCCGATCGAGGCGCAGGCGTTGCTGGCGACCTATGGCCAGGAGCGGCAGGAGCCGTTGTGGCTGGGTTCGGTGAAGTCGAACCTCGGTCACACGCAGGCGGCGGCGGGTGTGGCGGGTGTCATCAAGATGGTGATGGCGATGCGCCATGGTGTGCTTCCGGCGACGTTGCACGTGGATGAGCCGTCGTCGCATGTGGACTGGTCGGCGGGTGGGGTGCGGCTGCTGGCGGAGCAGACGGTCTGGCCGGAGGTGGACCGTCCGCGTAGGGCGGGTGTGTCGTCGTTCGGGATCAGCGGCACCAACGCGCACGTGATTCTTGAGCAGGGCCCCGCCGACGTGTCGGTGGAGGTGCCGGTGCTGGCCGGTCCGGTGCCGGTGGTGCTGTCGGGGCGGACGGGTTCGGCGGTGCGGGACCAGGCGGCGCGGCTTCGGTCGTTCGTCGCCGAGCGGCCTGAGGTGTCGGTGCTGGAGGTGGCGGCGTCGGCCGCCGGGCGCAGTGTGTTCGACCACGGTGCGGCGTTCGTGGTGGAGGACCGGGCCGGTCTGCTGCGGGAGTTGGACGCGCTGGTGGCCGGTGAGGCCGTCGCGCAGCTGGTCACGGGGACGCCGGGCCGGGTCGGTTTCCTGTTCGCGGGGCAGGGTGCGCAGCGGGTCGGTATGGGGCGGGAGCTGTACGAGCGGTTCCCGGTGTTCGCGGGGGCGTTGGACGAGGCCCTCGAACTCCTCGACATTCGTGCGGAGTTCTTCGGCGCGGACGCCGACGTCCTGGAGGGGACGGGCGTCGCTCAGCCGGCGCTGTTCGCTTTCGAGGTGGCGCTCTTCCGGCTCTGGGAATCCTGGGGCGTGCGGCCGGACGCGGTGGCGGGTCACTCCGTGGGGGAGGTCGCGGCCGCTCATGTGGCGGGCGTGCTGTCCCTGGCGGACGCCTGCACCCTGGTTGCCGCGCGTGGCCGGTTGATGCAGGCGCTCCCGGCCGGCGGGGTGATGGTCGCGGTGGAGGCCACGGAGGAGGAGGTCCTGCCCCTCCTGGGCGACGACGTCTCGCTCGCGGCGGTCAACGGGCCGACGTCGGTCGTCGTTTCGGGCACCGAGCCAGCGGTGGAGCTGGTCGTGGCGGCGTTGTCGGATCGCCGCTCGCGGCGTCTGCGGGTGAGTCATGCCTTCCACTCGCCGTTGATGGAGCCGATGCTCGACGAGTTCCGTCAGGTGTTGGCTGGTCTGTCGTTCCGAACTCCGGCGCTGCGGTTCGTCTCCACCGTCACGGGTGGTCCGGTCGCGGAGGAGATCGCGACGCCCGAGTACTGGGTGGAGCATGCCCGTCAGGCGGTGCGGTTCGCGGATGCGGTGTCCGCGCTGCATTCCGACGGGGTGGAGACCTTCGTCGAGCTCGGCCCCGACGGTGTGCTGAGTGTGATGGGGTCGGCCGTGGTGCCGGCGGGGGTGTTCGTTCCCGCGGTGCGCCGCGATCGGCACGAGTGCGCCTCGGTGCTGACGGCGCTCGCCCACGCGCATCTCCGTGGTGCCCGGGTCGACTGGCAGGCGGTGTTCGGCCGTTCGGGGCCGCCGCGCCTCGGTCTGCCGACGTATGCCTTCCAGCACCGGCGCTACTGGCTCGCGAGCGACGGGTCCCGGGCCGGGGACATCACCGCCGCCGGCCTCGACGCGGCCGACCACCCCTTGCTGGGTGCGGCCGTCGAGCTGCCCCAGTCCGGCGGCCACCTCCTGACCGGACAGTTGGCCACGGACGCCGAGGGATGGCTGGCCGACCACGAGGTACGGGGTACCCGTCTCGTGCCGGCGACGGTGTTCGTGGAGCTCGCGCAGCGGGCCGCCGACGCGGTGGGCTGTGGCTCGATCGCCGAACTGACGCTGGAGGCGCCGCTCGCGCTGCCCGAACAGGGTCGTGTGGCAGTGCAGGTGACCGTCTCCGACCTGGAGGCCGGGACGGGCGATCGCGCGTTCAGCATCCACGCCAGGCACGCCGGCCAGGAATGGATCCGGCACGCCGGTGGCCTCCTCGCTGCCCCGCTCCCGGACGCCCCGTCCGACTTCGGGACGCAGTGGCCGCCGCGCGACGCCCGGCCGGTGAACCTGGACGGCCACTACCGGCAACTGGCCGAGGACGGATTCCACTACGGTCCCGCGTTCCAGGGCCTGCGGGCGGTGTGGCGCCGGGGTTCGGAGGTCTTCGCCCATGTGGCGCTGCCCGAGGAACAGGGCAGCGGCCGGTTCGGACTGCACCCCGCCCTGCTCGACGCCGCGTTCCACGCCTGGCACGCCGACGGGGCCGGGGAGGAGCCCGGCAGGCTGCCCTACAACTGGCGTGGCGTCGGGCTCTTCAGGACGGGTGCGGCGGAGCTGCGGGTCCGGTTGACGCCCGTGGGCGAGGACGCCGTCGCGCTCGTCGCGACCGACGCCGAGGGCACACCGGTCGTCGCGGTGGAGTCCCTGTCCTTCCGTGCCGTCTCGGACGGCCAACTGCGCGACGCCCGCCAGGGCGGCACGGACTCGCTGTTCCGCATCGACTGGCAGCCGGTCGCCACTGCGGCCCGAGGCCGCGACGACCACCGGGTGATCCGGTGCGTGGGCGACGGGCTCTCCGTACGTGGCGTCCTGAACGAGGCGCTGACGTCCGTGCGGGAGTGGCTGGCGCCGGCCGACCGCCCCGCGGCCGAGCGGCTCGTCGTCGTGACCCGGGGCGCCGTGCCGGGCCACCGGGACGGCAGCGTCACGGATCTCGCCGGGGCCGCCGTCTGGGGCCTGATCCGGTCCGCCCAGGCGGAGCATCCCGACCGGATCGTGCTGGTCGACACCGACCCCGACAGCGAGCCCGACCCCGACCCCGATACCGACGCTGACGACGATCTTGTCGCGGCGGCGGTGGCGACCGGTGAGCCGCAGCTCGCGGTACGCGACGGGGCCCTCCACGTACCGCGCCTGGTCCGCGCCGGGACGGTCGCCGAACCGACCGAGTGGGACCCGTCGGGCACCGTGCTCATCACCGGCGGCACCGGACTGCTGGGAGCGGCGACAGCCCGGCACCTGGTCGTCGACCACGGCGTGCGGCACCTGCTGCTGGCCAGCCGCAGCGGCGACGCCGGCGACCTCGTCGCGGAACTGGCCGCGCACGGGGCGGACGTGACCGTCGCCGCCTGCGACGTCGCCGACCGCGAGGCCGTCGTCCGGCTGCTGGCCGCGATTCCGGCCGAACACCCGCTGACCGCGGTGGTGCACACCGCCGGCGTGGTCGACGACGGCGTCCTGGACGAGCTCACCGGGGAGCGGCTCGACTCCGTCCTGCGCCCGAAGGCCGACGCGGCGTGGCTGCTGCACGAACTCACCCAGGACCTGGACCTCGACGCGTTCGTGCTGTTCTCCTCCGTAGCCGGCACCCTGGGCGGCGCGGGCCAGGCCAACTACGCCGCCGCCAACGCCTTCCTCGACGGCCTGGCCCACTACCGACGGGGGGCCGGGCTTCCGGCCACGTCCATCGGATGGGGGCTGTGGACCCCCGCCGGTGGCATGGCGGGACGGCTGGACGAGGCCGACCTGGCACGGATGCGCCGGGCCGGTGTCGACGCCCTCGGCATCGACGAGGGACTGGCACTGTTCGACGCCGCGCTCGCCTCGGCCGAGCCGGCGCCCGTCGCCGCGAAGCTGGACACCGCCGGTCTGGGCCGCGCCGCCCGGTCGGCTCCCGACGCGCCCGTACCGGCGCTGCTGCGTGCGCTGGTACGGCCGGTCGGCCCGCGCGGTCGCGGCGCGGCCGCAACGTCGGCATCCGAGCTGGAGCACCGGCTGGTCGCGCTGCCTGCGGCCGAGCGGCACGACCTGGTCCTCGACCTCGTCCGTCGGCGGGCGGCGGCGGTGCTGGGGCACGGTTCCGCGGCCGCGGTGGCGGCGGGGCGTTCGTTCCGGGAGGTGGGGTTCGACTCGCTGACGGCGGTGGAGCTGCGCAACGCGCTGTCGACGGCGACGAGGTTGCGGCTTCCGGCGACGTTGGTGTTCGACTATCCGACGCCGGTGGCGCTGGCCGAGTTCCTGCTGTCGTCGTTGGTCGAGTCGTCGGCGGCCGGGCGTGCTGTCGTGGCGTCGGTGACGGCCGGGGCCGACGAGCCGATCGCGATCGTGGGGATGGCGTGCCGCTTCCCGGGCGGGGTGCGGTCGCCGGAGGACCTGTGGCGGTTGCTGAGCGACGGCTCCGACGCCATCACCCCCTTCCCGACCGACCGGGGGTGGGACGTCGACGCGCTCTACGCCCCTGACCCCGACCGCGCGGGCACGTCATACACCCGAGAGGGCGGGTTCCTGCACGACGCGGGGGACTTCGACGCGGAGTTCTTCGGGATCTCGCCGCGTGAGGCGTTGGCGATGGACCCGCAGCAGCGGCTGCTGCTGGAGACCTCGTGGGAGGTGTTCGAGCGGGCCGGGATCGATCCGGCCACGCTGCGCGGCAGCGACACCGGTGTGTTCGCCGGTCTGATGTACCACGACTACGCGTCGGGCCTGTCCGCCGTGCCGGAGGAGTTGGAGGGGTACCTGGCCAGCGGTAGTGCGGGCAGCGTTGTTTCGGGGCGGTTGTCCTACACGTTCGGTCTCGAAGGCCCTGCAGTCACCGTCGACACGGCGTGTTCGTCGTCGTTGGTGGCGTTGCATCTGGCGGTGCAGTCGTTGCGGCAGGGTGAGTGCTCGCTGGCGTTGGCCGGTGGTGTGACGGTGATGTCGACGCCGGGGGCGTTCGTGGAGTTCAGCCGTCAGCGGGGGCTGGCGGAGGACGGTCGGTGCAAGTCGTACGCGCAGGCCGCCGATGGCACGGGGTGGTCCGAGGGTGTGGGCGTGCTGCTGGTGGAGCGGCTGTCGGACGCGGTGCGCAACGGGCACCGGGTACTCGCCGTGGTGCGTGGCAGCGCGGTGAACCAGGACGGTGCGTCGAACGGTCTGACGGCGCCGAACGGTCCGTCGCAGCAGCGGGTGATCCGGCAGGCGCTGGCGAGGGCCCGGCTGAGCGCCGCCGAGGTCGACGCGGTCGAGGGCCATGGGACGGGCACCACGCTGGGCGACCCGATCGAGGCTCAGGCGTTGCTGGCGACGTACGGGCAGGAGCGTGAACTGCCCCTCTGGCTGGGTTCGGTGAAGTCGAACCTCGGTCACACCCAGGCCGCCGCCGGCGTCGCCGGTGTCATCAAGATGGTGATGGCGATGCGTCATGGCGTGCTTCCGGCGACGTTGCATGTGGATGAGCCGTCGTCGCATGTGGACTGGTCGGCGGGCGGGGTGCGGCTGCTGACCGAGCAGACGGTCTGGCCGGAGGTGGACCGCCCTCGCAGGGCGGGTGTGTCCTCGTTCGGGATCAGTGGCACCAACGCCCACGTCATTCTTGAGCAGGGGCCGGCGGAGCTGCCGGTGGAGGTGCCGGTGCTGGCCGGTCCGGTGCCGGTGGTGCTGTCCGCCGCCGGCGAGGTCGCAGTGCGGGCCCAGGCGGCGCGACTGCTGCGGCATGTGGAGGCGGAGCCCGCCGAGGACCTGGCCGGTCTGGGTTTCTCGCTGGCGACGACGCGTGCGGCGCTCGACCACCGTGCCGTGGTGGTGGCCGGTGACGCGGCCGAACTGCGGCAGGGCCTGCTGGCGTTGGCGGCGGGCGAGCCCGGCGCGGGTGTGGTCACCGGCAGTGCGACGAACGGCGGTTGGGCGTTCCTCTTCGCGGGGCAGGGCGCGCAGCGGGTCGGTATGGGGCGCGAGCTGTATGAGCGGTTCCCGGTGTTCGCGAGGGCGTTGGACGAGGCCCTCGAACTCCTCGACATCCGTGGGGAGTTCTTCGGTGCGGATGCCGATGCCTTGGAGGGGACGGGCATCGCCCAGCCGGCGCTGTTCGCTTTCGAGGTGGCGCTGTTCCGGCTCTGGGAGTCGTGGGGTGTTCGGCCGGACGCGGTGGCGGGTCACTCCGTGGGGGAGGTCGCGGCCGCTCATGTGGCGGGCGTGCTGTCCCTGGCGGACGCGTGCACCCTGGTTGCCGCGCGTGGACGTCTGATGCAGGCGCTCCCGGCCGGCGGGGTGATGGTCGCGGTGGAGGCCACGGAGGAGGAGGTCCTGCCCCTCCTGGGCGACGACGTCTCGCTCGCGGCGGTCAACGGGCCGACGTCCGTGGTGATTTCGGGCACCGAGCCAGCGGTGGAGCGGATCACAGCAGCTCTGCCCGAGCGCCGCTCGCGGCGTCTGCGGGTCAGCCATGCCTTCCACTCGCCGTTGATGGAGCCGATGCTCGACGAGTTCCGGCAGGTGCTCGCGGGCCTGTCCTTCACGTCGCCGACCCTGCGGTTCGTTTCGACGGTCACGGGTGCTTCGGTTGCGGAGGAGATCGCGACGCCCGAGTACTGGGTGGAGCACGCCCGCAAGGCGGTGCGGTTCGCCGATGCGGTGTCCGCGCTGCACGCCGACGGTGTCGAGACCTTCGTCGAGCTCGGCCCCGACGGCGTCCTGAGCGCCATGGGGTCGGCCGTGGCACCGGCGGGGGTGTTCGTCCCGTCGGTGCGCCGAGACCGGGACGAGTGCGTGTCGGTGCTGACCGCGCTCGCCCACGCCCACGTCCGTGGTGCCTCGGTCGACTGGCGGGTGGTGTTCGGCCGTTCCGAGCCGCCGCGCCTCGGCCTGCCGACGTATGCCTTCCAGCACCGGCGCTACTGGCTGGACCGTCCCGTCGCTGCCGCGTCGTCGGGCGCGATCGACAGCGAGTTCTGGGCGACGGTCGAACGCGCCGACGTCGACGACTTCGCCGCCACGCTCCAGCTCGCGCAGGATGCCCCGCTGGACTCGGTCCTGCCCGCCCTCTCCGCCTGGCGTCGACGCCGGGACGCGGACGCCAGGACGGACGAGCTCCTGCACCAGGTCGTCTGGCGCCCGGTGCCCGAGCAGGGGTCCGGCGCGCTGACGGGCACCTGGCTCCTGGTGACGCCGCCGACCGGCGAGGAGCGGTGGGAGTGGGTAGCCCGAGCGCTGACCGACCACGGCGCCGAGGTGGTCCGCATGCCCTTCGGGGCCGCCACGGCACCGCAGGCCCCGCTCACCGGCTCCGGCCACATCCGGGGCGTGCTGTCGCTCGTTCCGCTCACCGCCGAGCTGGAGCCCGGGCTGCCGTCCGGGGTGGTCCGCACCCTGGCCCTGTTCCGTGCGCTCGGGGACCAGGGCATCGAGGCGCCCCTGTGGAACATCACCGCAGGGGCGGTCTCCACCCGCTCCGACGACTCGCTGACACGGCCGGACCAGACCGCGGTCTGGGGATTCGCGCGCGTCGCGGGCGTGGAGCACCCCTCCCGATGGGGCGGCGTGATCGACCTGCCGTCGACCCCCGACGGCCGGACCGCCGAACGGCTGGTCTCCGTGCTGGCCGGGGCGGTGGACGAGGACGAGGTGGCGATTCGCGCCGAGGGGATCTTCGGTCGGCGCCTGGTGCCCGTTCGCACCCCTGGCGCAACGGCCGCCGAGGGACTGCGACCGCGCGGAACGGTCCTGGTCACCGGCGGTACCGGTGTCCTCGGTGCGGCCGTGGCACGCCAGTTGGCCGAGCAGGGGGCCGAGCACCTGCTGTTGGCGAGCCGCCGTGGCGGGGCGGCTCCGGGCGCGGCCGAGCTGGCGGACGAACTCGTCGCGCTGGGCGCCCGGGTGACCGTGGCCGCCTGCGACGTCGCCGACCCCGAGGCGCTCGGCGTGCTGCTGGGCACCGTCCCGGCGGAGTTCCCGCTGACGGCGGTCGTCCACGCGGCCGGGATCCTGGACGACGGCGTGATCGACTCGATGACCGCCGAGCGCTTCGAGGCCGTGTTCCGGCCCAAGGTGGACGCCGCGTGGAACCTCCACGAGCTCACCCGTGACCGCCGGCTGGACGCGTTCGTCCTCTTCTCCTCGCTGGCCGGCACGGTCGGCTCGGCGGGGCAGAGCAACTACGCGGCGGCCAACGCCCTGCTGGACGGCCTCGCCGAGTACCGTCGCGGACAGGGCCTGCCCGCGACCAGCGTCGCCTGGGGGCCGTGGGCGGACGGCGGCATGGCGGACCGGGCCGTCCGGGACCGCCTGGCGAGGAACGGTGTCTCGCCCCTGTCCGCCCGGCAGTCCGGCGAGGCGCTGCGCCGGGTCCTGGACCTCGGTCTGACCGCCGCCCTGGTCGCCAGGACGGACTGGGACCGGCTCGCCGCCGCTCTCGCCGCCGCCCGGCCGACCCGCCTGCTCGCCGAGCTGACGGACGCCGGGACGGCGACCGCGAGCGACCGCGGCCCGGCCGAGGACCTGGCCCGCCGGCTGGCCGGCCTCCCGGACGCCGAAGCGCGGCGGTTCCTCCTGGAGACCGTACGGGCCGAAACGGCCGCGGTGCTCGGGCACGCCACCTCGGACAGGCTCGACCCGGACCGCTCGTTCCGCGATCTCGGCTTCGACTCGCTCAGCGCGCTGCAACTGCGCAACGCCCTGGGCGCGGTCACCGGGATCTCCCTGCCCGCGACCCTGGTCTTCGACCACCCGAACCTCTCCGCGCTCGTCGATCACCTGCGCTCCCGGCTCGCGGACGCCCCGGCGGCCGACGTCCCGGCCCTGCGCACGGGGTCGGTGTCCGCGCAGGCCGACGAGCCGATCGCGATCGTGGGGATGGCGTGCCGCTTTCCGGGCGGGGTGCGGTCGCCGGAGGACCTGTGGCGGCTGCTGAGCTCGGGATCCGACGCCATCTCGTCCTTCCCGACCGACCGGGGCTGGGACATCGACACGCTGATCGGATCCGGCCGCTCCGGTGCGTCCGCCGTCCAGGTGGGCGGCTTCATCGAGGACGTCGCCGGCTTCGACGCGGAGTTCTTCGGGATCTCGCCGCGTGAGGCGTTGGCGATGGATCCGCAGCAGCGGTTGTTGTTGGAGACCTCGTGGGAGGTGTTCGAGCGGGCCGGGATCGATCCGGCCACGTTGCGCCGCAGCGACACCGGCGTCTTCGCCGGCACCAACGGTCAGGACTACACGGCCCTGCTGCGCGACACGACGCGGGAGCTGGAGGGCCACGCGGCCACCGGCGCCGCCGCGTCGGTGGTCTCCGGTCGACTGTCCTACGCCTTCGGTCTGGAGGGGCCGGCGGTGACGGTGGACACGGCGTGTTCGTCCTCGCTGGTGGCGCTGCATCTCGCGGCGCAGTCCTTGCGGCAGGGCGAGTGCTCGCTGGCGCTGGTCGGCGGGGTCACGGTGATGTCGACACCGGCAGCGTTCGTGGAGTTCAGCCGGCAGGGCGGGCTTGCGGAGGACGGGCGCTGCAAGGCGTTCGCGGCCGCGGCGGACGGTACGGGCTGGTCCGAGGGTGTGGGCGTGCTGTTGGTGGAGCGGTTGTCGGACGCGGAGCGCAACGGACATCAGGTGCTCGCGGTGGTGCGTGGCAGTGCGGTGAACCAGGACGGTGCGTCGAACGGTCTGACGGCGCCGAACGGACCGTCGCAGCAGCGGGTGATCCGCCAGGCGCTGGCGAACGCGCGGCTGACCGCCGCCGAGGTGGACGCGGTCGAGGCCCACGGGACGGGCACCCGGCTGGGTGACCCGATCGAGGCGCAGGCGTTGCTGGCGACGTACGGGCAGGAGCGTGAACTGCCCCTCTGGCTGGGTTCGGTGAAGTCGAACCTGGGTCATACGCAGGCGGCGGCGGGTGTGGCGGGTGTCATCAAGATGGTGCTGGCGATGCGCCACGGCGTGCTGCCCGCCACGCTCCACGTGGACGAGCCGTCCCCGCACATCGACTGGTCGGCGGGCGGGGTGCGGCTGCTGACCGAGCAGACGGCCTGGCCGGAGGCGGAGCGTCCGCGTAGGGCCGGAGTGTCCTCGTTCGGGATCAGCGGCACCAACGCCCACGTCATCCTTGAGCAGGGGCCGGTACAGAGCACGGAGGCGGCCCACGACGGCGAGCGGTCACCGGACTTCGCGGGACCGGTCCCCGTCGTGCTGTCCGGCCGGAGCGCCGGGGCGGTGCAGGCGCAGGCCGCGCGCTTGCTGGCGTTCGCCGACGACGGGCATGCGGTGGCCCTCACCGACCTCGCGTACGCGCTGGCGACGACGCGTGCGGCCCTGAACCACCGTGCGGTGCTCCTGGCGGACAGCGCGTTGTCGCTCCGGGCCGGTCTGACCGGGCTGGCGGCGGGCGATGGTGTCGAGCAGCTGGTCACGGGGAGCGCGGCGGCTCCGGGCGGACTCGGTTTCCTGTTCGCGGGGCAGGGTGCGCAGCGGGTCGGCATGGGGCGCGAGCTGTATGAGCGGTTCCCGGTGTTCGCGGGGGTGTTGGACGAAGCCCTCGAACTCCTCGACATCCGTGCGGAGTTCTTCGGTGCGGATGCCGATGCCTTGGAGGGGACGGGTGTTGCGCAGCCGGCGCTGTTCGCTTTCGAGGTGGCGCTGTTCCGGCTCTGGGAGTCGTGGGGTGTTCGGCCGGACGCGGTGGCGGGTCACTCCGTGGGGGAGGTCGCGGCCGCTCATGTGGCGGGCGTGCTGTCCCTGGCGGACGCGTGCACTCTGGTCGGCGCGCGTGGACGTCTGATGCAGGCGCTCCCGGCCGGCGGGGTGATGGTCGCGGTGGAGGCGTCGGAGGAGGAGGTCCTGCCGCTGCTGGGTGACGACGTCTCGCTCGCTTCGGTCAACGGGCCGACGTCGGTGGTGGTTTCGGGTGCCGGGCCAGCGGTGGAGCGGGTCGTGGCGGGGTTGTCGGGTCGTCGTTCGCGGCGTCTGCGGGTGAGTCATGCGTTCCACTCGCCGTTGATGGAGCCGATGCTGGACGAGTTCCGGCAGGTGTTGGCTGGTCTGTCGTTCCGAACTCCGGCGCTGCGGTTCGTCTCCACCGTCACGGGTGGTCCGGTCGCGGAGGAGATCGCGACGCCCGAGTACTGGGTGGAGCATGCCCGTCAGGCGGTGCGGTTCGCGGATGCGGTGTCCGCGCTGCATTCCGACGGGGTGGAGACCTTCGTCGAGCTCGGCCCCGACGGCGTCCTCAGCGCCATGGGGTCGGCGGTGGCACCAGCGGGGGTGTTCGTCCCGTCGGTGCGCCGCGACCGGGACGAGTGCGTGTCGGTGCTGACGGCGCTCGCGCAGGCCCACGTTCGTGGTGCCCGGGTCGACTGGCGGGTGGTGTTCGGCCGTTCGGGTCCGGCCGTGGTGGATCTGCCGACGTATGCCTTCCAGCACCAGCGCTACTGGCTGGACCGTCCCGCCGCCGCCGCCGCGTCGTCGGGCGCGATCGACAGCGAGTTCTGGGCCACGGTCGAACGCGCCGACGTCGACGCGCTGGCCGATGCGTTGAACGTGGCACCGACGCAGCAGGCCGCCCTGGCCGAGGTCCTGCCGGCCCTGGCGGCGTGGCAGCGGGATCACCGGGAGCAGTCCGCGACCGCCTCCTGGCGCTACAAGGACGCCTGGAACCGGGTGGTTCGGACGGAGCTGCCCACCCGGCTGACCGGTGTCTGGGTGCTGGTGGCCGGGGAGGCGGAGGCGGCGCACGACGTGATCGGCCGTGCGCTGGGGGACCGGGGCGCGACCGTGCGCCGCGTCGATCCGGCGGACCGCGCTCGACTCGCCGAGCGGTTCCGCGCGGTGCAGGACGAGTCGGCTGTCAGCGGAGTGGTGTCCGTCCTGGCCTGGGACGAACGCCCCGACCCCGGGTCGCCGGACGAGCTCACGCTCGGTCTGACCGGCACGCTGAGCCTCGTCCAGGCACTCGGTGACGCCGGTGTGACGGCACCGCTGTGGTGCGTGACGCGCGGCGCGGTCGCGGCGCACCACGACGACGAGCCGGTGCGGGCGGCACAGGCCGCCGTCTGGGGGCTGGGCCAGGTGGCCGCGGTGGAACACCCGGACCGGTGGGGCGGGTTGATCGACCTTCCCGAGAGCATCGACGAGCGCGCCGATGCCGACGCCGACGCCGAGGCCGTGCGCCTGGCCGAGGTGCTCGCCACCGCGCTCGCCGACGTGACGAGCGGTGTCCTGCACGAGGACCAGCTGGCCGTCCGCGCGTCCGGCGTGTTCGGCCGCCGGCTCGTGCCCGCCCCCGCCGTGCGACGCCGGGACCGGCGACGACTCAGCGGGACGGCGCTCATCACCGGCGGCACGGGTGCGCTCGGGGCCCAGGTCGCGCGATGGGCGATCGGGGAGGGAGCCGAGCACGTCGTGCTCGTCGGCAGGCGTGGGCCGGCCGCTCCCGGGGCGGCGCGGTTGGAGGCGGAGCTGACGGCCCTGGGGGCCGAGGTCACGCTCGCCGCCTGCGACGTCGCGGACCGCGACGCGCTGGCCGCGCTCCTGGCACAGCTCAGGGAGACCGGCCGGTTGACGGCCGTGATCCACGCCGCCGGCACGCTCGACGACGGGGTCATCGACGCGATGACTCCGGAGCGGTTCGCCACCGTCATGCGGGCGAAGACGATCGCCGCCCGTCACCTGAACGAACTCACGAGCGATCTGGACCTCGACGCGTTCATCCTGTTCTCCTCCGCGGCCGCCGCCGTCGGCGCCGCAGGACAGGCCAACTACGCGGCGGCCAACGCCGCCCTGGCGGCCGTGGCGGGACAGCGCAGGGCCGAGGACCGTACGGTGACCCTGGTCGCCTGGGGCCCGTGGGCCGACGGGGGCATGGCGGACAACGCCGTCGTGTCGCGCCAGCTGCGCCGCAACGGCATCACCCCCTTGCGGGCGGAGGCGGCGCTGGCCGTCCTGCGGCAGGCGTGGGAGGGCGACGAGACCGCGCTGACCGTGATCGACGTGGACTGGGAGCGGTTCGTCGCCGCGGCGACGACCGCCCGGCCCGCGCCGCTGCTCGGCGAACTGTCCGCCGTCCGGTCGGCCTGGGCCGAGAACGACGGCGCCTCGCTCTCCGGTGTGGCGGCCCGGTTGTCCGGCGCCTCGGAAGCCGACCGGACGCGCATCCTGCTGGCCCTGGTCCAGGAGCAGGCCGCCGCCGTCCTCGGCCACCGGCACCCGGGCACCGTCCGGCACGACCGTGTGTTCGGTGAGCTCGGTTTCGACTCGCTGACCGCGGTGGAGTTCCGCAACCGCCTGGTTACGGCCACGGGCCTCGCCCTGCCGGCCTCCCTGGTCTTCGACCACCCGACACCGACGGCACTGGTGCGTCACCTGCGGGACCGCTTCGACCCGGGCGCGGCGGCCGCCCCGGCCGCCGGCGGGCTCGTCACGACCGGCACCTCCGCCGACGAGCCGATCGTGATCGTGGGGATGGCGTGCCGCTTCCCGGGCGGGGTGCGGTCCCCGGAGGACCTCTGGGACCTGGTGCGGACCGGCGCGGACGTCGTCTCCGACTTCCCGACGGACCGGGGCTGGGACCTCGACGCCCTCTACGACCCCGAGCGGAGCCGCCCGGGAACGACGTACTCCCGCGCGGGCGGATTCCTGCACGACGTGGCCGACTTCGACGCGGAGTTCTTCGGGATCTCGCCGCGTGAGGCGTTGGCGATGGATCCGCAGCAGCGGTTGTTGCTGGAGACCTCCTGGGAGGCGATCGAGCGCGCGGGCATCGACCCCCACGCGCTGCGCGAGAGCCAGACCGGCGTGTTCATGGGTACCAACGGCCAGGACTACGCCACCCTGCTGCGTCAGCCCCCGGAGGAACTGGAAGGGTACGCGGGCACCGGCTCCGCGGCCGCTGTCTTCTCGGGGCGGCTGTCCTACTCGTTCGGTCTGGAGGGGCCGGCGGTGACGGTGGACACGGCGTGTTCGTCGTCGTTGGTGGCGTTGCATCTGGCGGCGCAGTCGTTGCGGCAGGGTGAGTGCTCGCTGGCGCTGGTCGGCGGGGTGACGGTGATGTCGACGCCGGGGGCGTTCGTGGAGTTCAGCCGTCAGCGGGGGTTGGCGCTGGACGGTCGGTGCAAGTCGTATGCGCAGGCCGCGGACGGTACGGGTTGGTCCGAGGGTGTGGGCGTGCTGTTGGTGGAGCGGTTGTCGGACGCGGTGCGCAACGGGCATCGGGTGTTGGCGGTGGTGCGTGGTAGTGCGGTGAATCAGGACGGTGCGTCGAACGGGTTGACGGCGCCGAACGGGCCGTCGCAGCAGCGGGTGATCCGGCAGGCGTTGGCGAGTGCGCGGTTGTCCGCCGCCGAGGTCGACGCGGTGGAGGGTCATGGGACGGGTACCACGTTGGGTGACCCGATCGAGGCGCAGGCGTTGCTGGCGACCTATGGCCACGAGCGGCAGGAGCCGTTGTGGCTGGGCTCGGTGAAGTCGAACCTCGGTCACACTCAGGCCGCCGCCGGTGTGGCGGGTGTCATCAAGATGGTGATGGCGATGCGTCATGGTGTGCTTCCGGCGACGTTGCACGTGGATGAGCCGTCGTCGCATGTGGACTGGTCGGCGGGCGGGGTGCGGCTGCTGGCGGAGCAGACGGTCTGGCCGGAGGTGGACCGTCCGCGTAGGGCGGGTGTGTCGTCGTTCGGGATCAGCGGGACCAACGCGCACGTGATTCTTGAGCAGGGCCCCGCCGACGTGTCGGTGGAGGTGCCGGTGCTGGCCGGTCCGGTGCCGGTGGTGCTGTCGGGGCGGACGGGTTCGGCGGTGCGGGACCAGGCGGCGCGGCTTCGGTCGTTCGTCGCCGAGCGGCCTGAGGTGTCGGTGCTGGAGGTGGCGGCGTCGGCCGCCGGGCGCAGTGTGTTCGACCACGGTGCGGCGTTCGTGGTGGAGGACCGGGCCGGTCTGCTGCGGGAGTTGGAAGCGCTGGTGGCCGGGGACGGCGGAATCGAGTCGGACCTCGCTGCTGGAGGGGGTCTCGGTTTCCTGTTCGCGGGGCAGGGTGCGCAGCGGGTCGGTATGGGGCGGGAGCTGTATGAGCGGTTCCCGGTGTTCGCACGCGCGTTGGACGAAGCCCTTGAACTCCTCCATATCCGTGCGGAGTTCTTCGGTGCGGACGCCGATGCCTTGGAGGGGACGGGCGTCGCTCAGCCGGCGCTGTTCGCTTTCGAGGTGGCGTTGTTCCGGCTGTGGGAGTCGTGGGGTGTGCTGCCGGATGGGGTGGCGGGTCATTCCGTGGGTGAGGTCGCGGCCGCTCATGTGGCGGGCGTGCTGTCCCTGGCGGACGCCTGCACCCTGGTTGCCGCGCGTGGCCGGTTGATGCAGGCGCTCCCGGCCGGCGGGGTGATGGTCGCGGTGGAGGCCACGGAGGAGGAGGTCCTGCCCCTCCTGGGCGACGACGTCTCGCTCGCGGCGGTCAACGGGCCGACGTCGGTGGTGGTTTCGGGCGCCGAGCCAGCGGTGGAGCTGGTCGTGGCGGCGTTGTCGGATCGCCGCTCGCGGCGTCTGCGGGTGAGTCATGCCTTCCACTCGCCGTTGATGGAGCCGATGCTGGACGACTTCCGTCAGGTGCTCGGGGGTCTGTCGTTCCGGACCCCGGCGCTGCGGTTCGTCTCCACGGTCACGGGTCGTCCGGTCTCGGAGGAGATCGCGACGGTCGAGTACTGGGTCGAGCACGCCCGCCGGACGGTGCGTTTCCAGGACGCCGTCCAGCGCCTGCACGCCGACGGCGTCGAGAGTTTCGTCGAGCTCGGCCCCGACGGCGTTCTCAGCGCCATGGGGTCGGCCGTGCTGCCGGCGGGGGTGTTCGTCGCGTCGGTGCGCCGCGATCGGCACGAGTGCGTGTCCGTGCTGACGGCGCTTGCCCACGCGCATCTCCGTGGTGCCCGGGTCGACTGGCAGGCGGTATTCGGTCCTTCGGGAGCAGAACACGTTGACCTGCCCACCTACCCGTTCCAACGGCGGCGGTTCTGGATCGAGGCGTCGGGAGCGGCGTCGGGGGAGCCGGCCGCCCTCGGACTGGGGGCCTCGAACCATCCGTTGTTGGGGGTGGTGGTGGAGTTGCCGGGTTCGGGTGGGGTGGTGTTGTCGGGTCGGTTGTCGTTGTCGGGGCAGGGGTGGCTTGCTGATCATGTGGTCGGTGGGCGTGTGGTGGTGGCGGGGACCGTGTTGGTGGACATGGTGGTTGCCGCGGGGGTGCGTGTGGGGTGCGGTGGGGTGGGTGAGTTGGTGTTGCGGGAGCCGTTGGTGGTTCCGGAGCGTGGTGGTGTGGCGGTGCGGGTGTCGGTGGGGGAGTGGGAGGACGGCGGTCGTGCGGTGAGGGTGCACGGTCGTGTGGAGGGCTCGGAGGAGTGGGTGTGTCACGCGGTCGGGACGGTGGTTCCGGTCGGGGGTGTGGTGTCGGGTGTGTGGGAGGGCGGGGTGTGGCCGCCGGCGGGTGCGGTGGAGGTGGACAACGCCGGGGCGTATGAGGAGTTGGCGGGGGCCGGTCTCGTCTACGGGCCGGTGTTCCGGGGGTTGGAGCGGGTGTGGCGGCGTGGGGACGAGGTGTTCGCGGAGGTGGGGCTGCCGGTGGCGGCGGGTGGTTTCGTGGTGCATCCGGCGTTGGTGGACGCGTGTTTGCATGCGTGGGCGGTGGGGGGTCGGGGTGGTGCGGTGGTGCCGTTCACGTGGTCGGGCGTGCGTATGGGTGAGTGGAGTTCGAGGCGTGTGCGGGTGCGGTTGGCGCCGGTGGGTGGTGACGCGGTCGCGGTGACCGCCGTTGCGGCCGACGGCGACGGCGACGGCGACGGCGACGGCG
>NZ_JBHVWC010000106.1:0-23966 GCF_042882445.1 Kitasatospora sp. NPDC058218
GCCGCCGCCCGCGCCGCGCGCGATGCCGCCAGTGCCGCCGAGGCCAGCGCCCAGGCCGGCAACTCGGCCGGGGCCGCCGGCACCCAGGCGGCCCGCGCCCGGGAGGCGGCCGGCAAGGCGCGCTCCGCGGCGGACCTGGCCACCGCGGCCTCCGGCCGGGCCGAGAGTCTCGCCAACGCGGCGGCCACGCACGCCGCCGAGGCTAACCGGAAGGCCAACAGCGCCGCCGACCACGCCGACAACGCGGCCGCCGCCGCCGAGCAGGCCGCCGCGGCGGCCGGCGAGTCGCAGGACTGGGCCAACGTGGCGACCGCCCACGCGAACGCCGCGGTCGAGGCCGCGACCGCCGCGAACGACGCCGTCACCGAGGCCCAGAGCATCGAGCAGCTGGCCCGTCAGGCCGAGGCCGCCAAGTTGGAGGCCGACAAGCAGCAGGGTCTCAAGGAGGCCGCCGCGCTCGCCAAGGCGGAGGCCGCTGACCAGGTCAAGCTGACCGGCGACCAGACCTCGGCCGCCGCGCTCGACGCGGCCACCAAGGACCTGGTGCAGAAGGCCGCCGCCTCCGGCACCGACACGAAGACGGCGGCGGGCTTCGGCCGCAAGGCCGCCGTCAACCTGCTGGACACCGCGGGTTACTGGACCCGTGACGCCGCCCGCGCGGCGCTCGCCGACAACGACGACGGCGTGGTCGCCTGGGCGAAGAAGGAGTACCAGGACAGCCTCCAGCTGGACGACCGCGACAAGGTCGCCTACATGTCCACCATCGGCACCTCCACGCTCGCGGGGGCCGCCCAGCGGACGCTGGAGAGCACGGACCCGACCGCCGTCCCGAAGTTCCTCTCCGGTGGCGCGCTGGACGTCCAGGCCGACGACCTCCGGTACACCGTCTTCACCATGCTCGACGGAGCCGGGACGGCGGTCCGGCGGGACGGTGCCGCCGCACTGAGCAACGGCAGCGCCAAGGCGATGTCCGACTTCGTCCACACCGGCTACCAGCGCGCCGTGGCCGAGGACGACCGGGTGGCGATCTTCGCCCTCCTGGGCGGCCAGGGCGGTCCCAACCTCAAGGCGGCGGCCGAGATCGCGCTCGCCGGGCCGGCCTGGATGCAGCACGACTTCGTGACCACCGTCCAGCACAAGGCCGCCGTGCTCGACTCGGACACCGACACCCACGTGTCCTCGGTCCTCGCGCTGATCGCCAACGCGGCGAAGGACGCGGTCACCGCCACCGAGAACGCCCAGCTGGCGTACCAGGTCGCGGCCAACGCCCGCAACGCCGCCCAGGAGGCCAATGACTGGGCGAACAAGGCCCAGACGTCGGCCCAGCAGGCCAAGGGCTACGCGGACGACGCGCAGGCCAAGGCCGCGGCGGCGGACGCCTCGGCCAACGCCGCGGCCGCCTCCGCCCAGCAGGCCAAGTCCGCCGCCGCGACCGCACAGAAGGCGAACCGCGCGGCCAACTACTCGCTCAACCAGGCGGTCGCCTCCGCCGACAAGGCCACCGCCTCGGCGGCCGGCGCCCGTGCCTCGGCTGCCACCGCGGCGGCCTCGGCGACGGCCGCCGGCAAGAGTGCCTCCGAGGCCTCCGCGGCCGCTCGGGAGGCGCGCACCATCGCGGCCAACAAGCGGGCCCAGGAGCAGGCGGCGGCTGCCGCCGCGGCGGCTCAGGCGGCCCGGGCCGCCGAGGCCGCGAACGTCAACCCGTCCAACACCCCGGCCAACGACAAGGTCAACGAAACGGCGTCCGCCACCCCGCCCGGGGGCTCCGGCGGAAGCGGTGGGACCGGTGGGACCGGTGGGACCGGTGGAACGGGCGGCGGCGGCAATGAGGGCACCCGCAACTTCGCCACGGAGATGGGGCACTACAGCACCATCTGGGCCTTGGCGGCGGTCACTTCGCTCGTCCTTCCGCCGCCCCTCGGTGAGATCGGGTTCACCGTCTTCGGGGCGTTCTCCCTCGGTGCCGGTCTCCTCAGCGCCGGCGCGTTCCTCCTCTCCGACGGCTGGAACAGCAAGGCGTTCCTCGACTCGGCGACCAGCGCCGCCGTCGGCTGGGTCGGAGGCCCCTTCGGCAAGGCCTTCGACAAGGTCGCCGCACCGGCCGTGAAGACCAGCATCAAGGGCGCCAAGGCAGTCGGCAAGAAGATCATCGAGGGTGGGGCCAACGCGGCCTCCGGCTTCATCGGCCTCTTCACCTGGTGATCTCCTGAACCGTCCGGCGCCCTAGGCTGCCGGAGAGCGGTGAGTCAATCCGAACGGGACCGTGGGGCCGCGTCCGACGCGGCCCCACGGTCGACAAGGGGTGGACATGTACGAACTCGACCTCAGCACGACCTCCTGGTGGCTGATCGCGGCCCTGTGCGCGGCCGTCAACCTCGCACTGCTGGTTCCCTCGATGCCGACGCGCGCGACCCGGATCCGCGTCTCGTTCATGCCGGTGGTCCTCGCGGCGATCGCCTTCGTCGCCTCGATCGCCAAGCCCGACTACTCGACCCAGCTGTTGCTCTCGATGTACTCGATCGTCTGCCTGCTGGTTCCCGGGAGCCTGCTCGGGTTCCGCAGGAAGATGGCGCGGATGGTCCTGGAACGTCCCGAGGACGGCAGCCTGCCGCCGGAGCACTACGGCCTCGCCCAGGAAGCCATGATCCGTTTCGCCGTCGCGGCGGTCGCGATGGGCGGCCTCCTGTACCTGTTCAAGCCGTAACCCGCCCGGCAAGGGGCCGTTCGGAATGTCGCCCGACCCATGGAATTCGTGTACGTACTCACGGTTCGACAATTCTCGTACCGGTCGACTGAACGATCTTCCAGAGCATCATCCGTTCGTGATAGCAATGCTTCCGGTGACGGCCGCCGAGCCATTCGCGCAGGTGCCGTGAACCACCGAATCCGAAAATTCCCAGGGGGGATTCCCATGCGCTCCATTCCCAAGCTGCTCGTCGCCGGCGCGGTCGCCGGCTCCGTCGCACTCACCGGTGTCGCGGTCGCCGACGCGGCGACCGGCGTTCCGGCCGGCTCCGCGGTCGTCACCGCCGACGACACCCCGCCGCCGCCGGACGTCGAGGACTTCGTCTACCCGGACGCCGACAAGATCTTCACGGACCGCGGCATCAGGCTCATCACCGGGGACGGCCACATGGTCCTCGTCGACTGCCCCGCTCCCGGCACCACCAAGCCGGGGGTACTGCTGATCGACACCCGCGGCATGACCGACCGGGACACGATCGGCCACGGCAAGTTCTGCTTCCAGATCACCGGGAACAGCGCCTCCATCAAGCTGGAGCTGCCGTCCGTCTACGGCATCACGACCCCCGACTACGCGGTGACGGCCCACATGGTCACCGGCACCGGTGGCCAGACCGAGGAGAAGACCTTCACACTGCTGCGGAACATGCCGAACCCGGTCGGCGAGGCCTCCGAACCGCAGCGCCGCCCGTACACGCTGCTGGACCTCACCGCCACCAAGTGACGCCCCCTGGCCCCGCCGCGCGACCGCGGCGGGGCCCGCGCCGTCCTGCCCCGCCATCGGCTCCGGCGCCGCCCTGACACCGGGACAGGCCTCGTGCTCCGCACCCGTTCACGCGCCGCGTGGATGACCGGCCGGCCCGGCCGTGCGTTCGTCGGTGTCGGCGGTGCCGTGTACCGCCGGGCGGATCCGGCGGGGTCGACGGCCGCCCGTCTCCGGGCCTCCGGGTGCCGGCGCCTCGTCCGTGCCGTCGCGACACCGGGTGGGTGGGCTGTGGAGAGAAGCCGTTGCCATACCGACCATGGAATCTGTCGATCGAACGGGAGTCTCGATCGGGTGATCGCGGGCCCTGCCCGGCATGAGAGCAGGGCCTGGCGGTGTACCGGGGGGAAATCCAGGGGAGCGGACGGCGGCGCGCTGCTACGGTCGGGCGCCATGAGCTGGCTTCCCGATGACTTCGTCCACCCCGTCCTGGTACCGCTGCCGGGCGGTGGCCATCACCTGCGACCGATCCGGGAGGCGGACACCCCGCTCGACTATCCGGCTGTGATGGGTTCGCGCGAGCGGCTGTGGACCATCTTCGGCCCGGCCTGGGGCTGGCCCGCGGCCACCATGACCTACGAGGCCGACCAGGCCGACCTGTTGCGGCACGAGAAGGAGATCGCCGCACACCAGTCCTTCAACTACGCGCTGTTCGACGCGGCGGAGACAGCTCTGCTCGGCTGTGTCTACATCGACCCACCGGAGAGGGCCGGCGCGGACGGCGAGATCTCCTGGTGGGTGGTGGACGAGCTGGTGGGCAGCAAGGTCGAGCAGGCCCTCGACGCGCTGGTGCCGCAGTGGATCGCCGCCGACTGGCCGTTCGATCAGCCGCGCTTCCTCGGCCGCGAGATCTCCTGGTCGGACTGGCTCGCCCTGCCGGAGCATCCCGACACGTAAGTGGTTGTCGCCCGTACCGATCTCGAAGGCTGTCGATCGAACGGGAGTCTCGATCGGGTGACTGCGGCGGTTTCCGCGCGTGAGAGCAGGGCCTCCAGATAGCTCGGGGGTGCGATCCCATTCCGAGTGGTTCCCGGAGGCCCTGTTGCCCCTGTGGCCCCCGGGTGTCGAGCCGACGTGGATCCGAGCGTGGCTGCCATGAAGGCGGAGGGCAAGAGCGCGAACGGTGCGGGGCCCATCCCCACAGGCGCATGACCGGCCCGCTGCTGCGCCACACCTCGGCGGATCCCTTGGCGATCAGCCCCTCCAGCGCAACGATCAGGTAACGGGCTCCACCAAGGTGGCCGGCCGATAGTCACGATCCGAAAACGGGTGTTCTCACCAGTCCGGCAACCGGTGATGACAACCCGTGCGCCAACCGGCGGACGCCTTTTCCGCCCGCCGCCCGCCGATTCGGGGTGGGGCGGGCGCGGTGCACGGGCTCCAGGAGGCCGACCAGGCCGCCTCTGCCGGGCTCGGCGGCCTCACCCTGGGCACGCGTGCGCGGGGGGCTGTGGGCAGGCTTTGCCCGGAGTGGCCGTACCCTGAGCGTCCCCATGCACATCCGAGGCGTGGACATCGTGACCGAGGAGAACGATCGTGGCACAGGGACGTGGCGGCATCAGGGGTGCGCGGATCGGTTCGGGGCCGATGGGGGAGTCCGAGCGCGGCGATCTCGCCCCTCGTACAGCCGTGTCGTTCTGGTGCGGCAACGGCCACCGGACCCAGATCAGCTTCGCGATCGAGGCGGTGGTCCCAGAGGTGTGGGACTGTCGCAGCTGCGGTCTGCCCGCCGGCCCCGACCCCGACGACGTGCCTGTCGCCCAGGGCAGCGCCCCCTACATGACGCACCTGGGCTACGTCCGGCAACGCCGCAGCCAGGAGGACGGCGAGATCCTGCTCAACGAGGCACTGGCCAAGCTGCGCGGGACCATCTGAACTCCTGGAACGGCGCCGCGACCGGTGCAGCGCGGTGCTCCGACCCGCTCTCGCCGCTGAGCCCGACAGCGAGGACGGCGTCCGGCCGGTGCCCGCTGCCCGGCGGGGGCCGGAGGGACGCCGCACCACTCCGCGCACCCGCCGCCCGGTCCACCCGTGCCGGGCAGCGGAAATCCAGTGGGAGGCATCCGCTGCGCCCGGCCAGAATGGCCGCATGCCCCACGAAGCCGATCAGTTGCTCGCCGACCTCGACCCGCTCTCCCACCCGGAGCGTCAACGGCTTGTCGCCCGCAGGGCCCGGGAGCTCGCCGTCGACGGCGGGCTCCCGGGGCTTCTGCTCGACCTGGAGCGCTCCGGTGTGTACGGCCGACGGCTGGCCGCGCTCGCCGCGTCGGCCGGCCGCGACACCGGCTACCTCACAGAGCGGCTGACCGACCCCGACCCGGTGGTCCGCGGGTACGCCCTGCGCGCCGCCCGCACCCAGGGCATCCCGGACGAGGCGATCGCGGCGGCCTTCACCGGCGCCTCCTGCACCCTGCGCCGGCAGCTGGCCCGGGTCGTCCGGCACGGCCGCCGGCACCGGCTCGCCGAGCGGCTGGTGGTCCGCCTGCGCGCCGAGTGGGGCGACACCGAGGCCGCTCGGCTGCTTTCCGCCTGCAGCCCCGCGTTCGTCGACCGGACCCTGCCGGACCTCGCGCACGCCGCCCCGCTCGCACCTCTTGCCGCTCGCTTCCCGGACGAGGTCCTGGACCACCTGGAGCTGGTCCTCGCCAAGCACCCCGAGACGCTGCGGCTCGGGCAGTGGCCGGCCCTCGCCGACGCGCTCGGCGCCACCGTACGGGCCCGCCCCGAACGGGTCCTGGACCTGCTGGAGCGGTTCGGCCCGGATCTCCCGCTGCGCCGTGATCATCTGCCGTCGCTGGCCGCCACGGACGCCGAACGCGCCGTCCGCCTCCTCGCCGACCCGCGGCGCGGCGCGGTCGGGCCGTACACCACGCCGCCCACCAGCGGCACGCTGCGCCGACTGGTGCTCGCCGACCCGCCCTCGCTCCCCGCCCTGGGCCGCCACTGGCTGGCCGCGCCCCGCTGCTTCGCCGCCCTGCTGCGCGCCCTTCCTCCGGGCCGGCGCGACGCCTTCCTCGACCTCGTGTACGCCGGCGTCCTCCCGCGGGAGGACGAACTCTCCCTCCTGTTGCCGCTGTTCCCGCACGCGCGCCGCCATGCCGAGGCTCGGCGGCAGGTCGCCGCACGCCGCGCGCAGGGCCGCCCCTGGTCCCAGATCGCCCCCGTCCTGGCGTACCTGCCCACCGAGGAGGCCCAGCCGCAGCTGTGGGCCGCCCTCGCCCGCCCGGACGCCGACGATCGGTGCGCGGCCTGGGCGGCCCTGTTCGCCAACGCGGCCGCCTCCGACGACCGGGCCGCCGTCCAGGCTGTGCTCGCCCTGCTGCCGCGGCTGCGCAACGAGCAGGACCCGGTGCGCTGCGCGGCGCTGACCGCGCTCGTCCAGGTGCCCGCCCGGCTGCTGACCCCGGCGGCGGTGCCCGTCCTCGACGCTGCCGTGCAGGACGCGGTCGACGCCCGTGACTGCTCGTACGCGACCCGCACCGCCCTGCAGCGGCTGGTCTCCGAGGTGCTGCGCGAGCACGCCGTCGCCGGCGGGGCCGAGTTGGTCGACTGGGCGCTGCGGAGCCTGCGGAAGATCGCCGGGCAGACCGGCACGGTCGAACTCGGCCGCCTGGAGCACCGGCTGCGGCGGGGCCAGGAGCACGAGGTGTTCGCGACCCTGCGGCCGTGGCTGGACACCATGGCCGACACCGCGCAGTACTGGCTGCTGTTCGCCCTGGCCCGTTCGCTCGGCCGGCGGGCCCGCGGCGTCCCCGAGCTGCAGGAACTCCTCCTGCACGCCCTCCAGTTCGGGGCGGACGGCGCGTTCACGACGGCCGCCGCCCTGTGGCTGGACGACCCGCGCACCCGCGGCGCCCGGGTCGCCGAGATCCTCGAACTCGAGCCCTCCGCCGCCGTGCTGTCGCCGGTGCGGGCCGTACTGGTCGAGCGGCGCACCGACCTGCTCGACCCGCTGCTCGCCCCCACGCCGCCGTACGGACGGTTCCTCAAGCGGCCGCAGCGGGCGACGTTGCCGCCGACCTGGTCGGCGAGCCGCTGGACGCCGCGCCAGTGGCAGGCCGCCGCCCGCCTCGCCGCCGCGGCGGCGAGCGACCCCACCCTGCCGCTGCACGGGCGTGCCGCAGCCGTCCACGCCGCCGCCGCGATCCCCGAGTACGGCGAGGCGGCCGTCCGCGCCCAACTGGACTCCGCCGAGGTGGTGCTCGCCGAGGCGGCGCTCGCCGCCTCGGCCTGGACGGACCGGCCCGCCGACGCCCTGGGCGACCTGCTGGCCCACGCGGGCGGCGACCGCGCCCGCGTCGCGGTGTACGCGGCCACCCGGGCCGCCCGGTTCGCCCCGCCCGGCGAACTCGCCGAGCGGCTCGGCGAGCTGCTGTCCCGGGCGCAGGGCAGCAAGGTGACCAGCCGCAAGGAGGCCGTGCGGCTGGCCGCCGAGCACCTGCCGCCGCGGGCCGCCGCCGACCTGCTGGTCGCCGCGTACCGCGTCGAAGGCCAGCACCGCGACGTACGCGCCGCGGCGGTCGCCTTCGCGACCGGTCTGCTGGACGCCGAACCCGTCTGGGAACTCCTCGCCGAGGCCGCCACCGGGCAGGCCCCACCGCCCGTACGCCGCGCCGTCCTGCGGGCCGATCCCGGGCACCTCCCCGAGACCCACCGGGCCCGCTACGCCCACCTGGTGGCCTCCGTCGCCGCCGCGCCGGACCCGGAGGTCGCCACGCCCGCCCTCGCCGCTCTGCCGCGGTGGGCCGCCTGGGCCCCGGAAACCGCGGACGTGGCCCGACAGGCGGTCACCGACCTGGCGAACCGCAGCGGCTGGCGGGAGGCCGCGGGCGCCGTCCGCGCGCTCGCCGCCTCCGGGCTGCCGCACCCGCTCGGCGGCGCCGCCCCCGGCAGCCTGCTCCACCACACCCTGGCCGATCTCGCCGCCGCCGCGCGGAGGGACGACCCCGACGCCGGGGACGACCGCGACCTGCCGGCCCGCCGCAGGCTCGCCCACCTCACCGACCTCCCCGCCGACGACCGCCACCGGCCGCTGCTCGCCGGCGCCGCCGACCTGCTCGCGGCCGAACCCGACCTGGCGGACATCAGGGCGGCCGCACTGCGCCGGCTGGTGGACCCGACAGCCGGGCCGCAGGCGCTGGCGGCCGCGCTCGGCGCGCTCGCCGACGCCCACCAAGGCCGGCCGGCGGCGGCCGCGTTCACCGCGCTGGCGCTGCTGCGGGAGCACGCCTCGGGCCCGCTGCCGCCACCCGGGACACTCGACGCGCTGGCGCGCACCGCCCGCCGGGGCGGGGACACCGGCCCGGCCGCCGGGCTGTTCGTCACGGCGCTGACGGAGGTGTTCGGGGATCGCCTCGGTTGGCCCCAGGAGTGGCGGGCCCTCCTGCGCGAACTACGCCGCCACCCCTCGGCGGACGTCCGCGAGCGGGCCCTCGCGGCCGTCACCCACCGGGAGTGACCTCCGGCGCCGACCGTCCGACACCCGAACGGCCGGCCTGGCTCCGCCCACTGCGCCGGGTGACCGCGGCCCTCGTTCTCCGCTGTCCCAGGCCGCCCCCGGGCCCTCCCGGGGGAGGCCCGGGCGGCGGGACGCGGTCCGGCTGCCCCGCGAATTGACGGACGGCCCCGAACTCACGCCGGCGCAGCGCGCCGCGATCCCGCCCCGTCTCGACGAGATCGCAGCGACGCCGCCTGCCCACCTCGGCCAACGGTCATGCGGGACAGCCCTTGGTCGAGGGATGGAGTCGTTGGCCGGAGTACGGAAGACCGAGTCACCGACTGTTCCGTGGTCCACGGGGCCGCCCACCCCGGGAATCGGCGGCTCGGGCACAATCAGGAGCCGTGCCCACTCCTACCGATCCTGCCGTCCTGTACCCCGACATCGCGGCCTGCGGTGGCCTCGCCGCAGCGCTCCGAACCGAGGCGGAAGGCTGCCTCCGCGCGGTCCCCGTCACGTCCCCGGACTCCTCTCCGCTGCTCCACGCGAGCGTCGCGAGCACGCTGCCGCACCGCGAGCCGCTGCAGATCAGCGCATCGTCGCACGAGCGCCGGTGGTCGATCCGCGGCACCGAGGCGTTCCAGAGCGTGCCCCTCGTCGACGGCACGACGGACGACCTGGCGGAGGTCGCCCGGGCTGCCCGGGCGTGGCACGACGGCGCGGCGCCGGACGACATCCGCCGGGCGGCACCCTTCGTCCACCTGGCCGGCCGGTTCGAGGTGCCCGACCGCGATCCGGCGCGCCTGACGGAATCCGAGTGGCAGCGAATGCGCCAGGAGGCGCGCGACCTGGAGTACACCTGGCAGGAGACGCACCAGGCCCTGATCGAGGCGGCGCACGCCGAGCCGGCGCTGCGCGCCCTCTTCATGAGGGCGCCGATCTGGGCGACCCGGGCGGCGTGGACGGTGGCGAGGGCGAGGACGAGCCGTGTCGCAGGGGTGGTGGCTGCCGCGACGGCCCGATCGACCTGTGCGGGGACGATCGGCTGCAGCACGGAGTACCCGTACTGCCCGACCTTGATCGGGGCTGTGGGGTTGCGGAAGATGAGTCCGCTCCGCTTGGTCCATGTGAACAGTGAACGCAGGGCGGCGAGTCGATCGTGGCGGTGACGTCCGTGAAGAGTCCTGAGACACGTGAGGACGTCATCGCGGGTCAGCTCCCGCAGGTGGTCGTGGCGGTTCGACCACTCCAGCAGGGCCGGGCGGACCCTGTTGAGGCACAGCCCGATCGTGCCGGGCTGCGGGGCCTCCGTCGTGCAGGGTTCGGGCCCATCGTTCGGCTTCGGCACGGATCCCGGGGGGTAAGGCCCTCCAGCCGCTCGGCGAGCCAGCCTTCGAAGGAGGTTCGCCGTCGTCCAGGAAGATCCCCATCTCCTGCAGGACCGTGACGGTGTGCCCAACCGGAACGGCGAGATTCCTGGGCGGGGTGAAGATCTCGCTGTGCCTGATGATGCCGCCTTTGACGTGCCCGGTAAGCACGGTGGCCAGGGCACGGTTGACGACCGCGGGGAACTACGGGTCCGTCCACACCAACGTCTTCCCACTCACGGTGAGTACCGTGGCGCTGTGACGATCTCTCACGTCCTTCGGCGAGCCCTCCACGACACCGGTAACCCGTCTCTCTGCCCGCTACCGGTCCAAGTAGCGGAGCTCGTGGAGAGCTTGGAAGCCCCGCCACGGCTCGCAGCACACCTGCGAGTCGTGCACGACGTCGCGCACCAAATCGTGGACTGGGCAGGTCAGCACCACCCAGCACTGGACTTCGACTGTGAGGCAGTACTCTTCGGGGCGGCCACGCATGACCTGGGCAAGACCGTGTACTCCTCCGAACTGTCTGCGGCTGGCTCGGCACATGAGGAAGCCGGACGCGCGCACCTGTTGTCCCACGGTGTCAGCCCGCGGCTCGCCCGCTTCGCCGGTACCCACGCGTCGTGGACTGCACCCGACATCACCGTCGAAGACCTCTTGGTGAGCCTGGCCGACAAGATCTGGAAGAACAAGCGTGTCCGAGAGCTGGAAGATCTCGTGGTGACACAACTCGTTGTGGCGAGCGGCGGATCGGCCTGGGAAGAGTTCATGGCGCTCGACGACCTGCTCGGGCGTATCGGCGACGGCGCCGACGAGCGACTGGAGTTTCAGGCGTCATACCCGGTGCATGGCTGAGAGGCCGCATCTCAACCGATCACGGTACGCGCAACCCCTCATCCTCATCGCCGACGCCCGCCGTCACGGCGTCACCGTCCTGCCGGTCGACATCAACCACAGCGCCGCCCACCCCACCCTCGAACCGCAGCCGCAGCCGCAGCCGGCGACGCCGCGCCCGGTCGGCCTGCGATCCAGCCTGGCCTGGCCGCACTGCGCGGTCTCGGCCCCGACCACGCCGACGCCATCGCCGCTGGCCGCCGTCGGCCCGCGCACGATCCGGTGGCGTCCGCCATGTCCGTGAAGCACCGGAGGCCGCCATCCCGCACCGGGGATGGCGGCCTTCCGGCTTCAGGATCGGACCGGCTGGGCATCTCGGGCAGCAGAGACGAGTGCCGGCCGAGGTCTCCGCATCTGGACAGCCGTCGGATGATGCCCGCCGCCACCCGGTCACCGACTCGGGGCGGCCTGAGATGACGGCTGCACAGTCGCCTTCTCCGAGGGTCGTGTCCAACGCCCGGCCGACGGATGACGGGGCGCCGACGTCCGGCTGACTGGAGCCCCCGGAAGCCGTGACGGATGGCCGATTGCAGGTGTTGCGGAGCGAACTGTTGCCGCGCCGACCAGCCGAATGGGGGGTGGCTCTTGGGCTCAACCCCCGCGACTGCTACCGGCGACGTGCTCTGCGGCTTTACTCACTCAGCTGCCGCAGGCCTTTCCCCGGATGTATCCGTCACTGCCCGGTGCGGTTGGTGAGGAGCTGTTGAGAGGCGGTCGGTGGTGCGAAGAGTGCCTGGACGGTTTCGGTGGCCAGGTCTCGCAGCCAGGTGTGGGCGCGGTCGTCGTCGTAGCGCTGGTGCCACAGCAGGTACAGGGGGACGTCGGGCAATGGGAGTGGCGGCGGCAGTGTGGCCAGGCCGAGGTGTTCCCGGGCTGCGCGGGTGACCGCGTCGGGGAGGGTGACGACCAGGTCGGTGTCGAGGGCGAGCTGCAGTGCGAAGGCGGCGGTGGGCCCGGCGGCGACGACGCGTCGTTCAAGGCCGCGGGTGGTCAGGGCGTCGTCGATCGGGTCGCGCAGGCTTCCGCGTCGCGAAACGGTGAGGTGTTCGGCGGCCGCGTAGCGCTCGATGCTCAGCGGTCCTTCGGCGAGGGGGTGGCCCGGTCGGACGGCGATGACCAGCCGGTCGCTGCCGACGAGGCGGTGGCGGATGTCGGGGAACGTCGGGGCGCTGGAGCTTGATTCGAGGTCGACCTCACCACGGCGCAGCTCGGCATCGTCCGTCCGGGGTTCGGCGGACAGGCGCAGCCGGACTCCGGGGGCCTGGTGGTGGACGGCGGTGATCAGGGTGGTGCCGCAGGCGGCGGTCAGGGCGTCGTGCCAGCGCACGGTGAACACCCGGTCCAGAGCTGCCAGGTCGAGTTCTTGTTGTGCGGACAGCAGGTGGTGGGCCTGCTGTACGAGGGCGTGGACCTGGACGCGCATGGCCAGCGCGCGGGTGGTGGGAACCATGGTGCGGCCGGTGCGGACCAGGATCTGGTCCCCGGTGGCTTTGCGGATGCGGCCCAGGGAGCGGCTCATCGCCGGTGCGGTGACGTGGAGGCGTGCTGCGGCGCCGGCGACGCTGCCTTCTTCCAGCAGTGCGTCGAGGGCGGTGAGCAGGTTCAGATCCAGTTGCATGCCAGTAACTCTACGAGTGAATAGCATGCACTTGTTGTTAATGACCGGGGGTCCTACCTTCGAAGTGCGGGCGCGAGACAGGCCGCTCGCGCACATCGAATCGAGGGAGCCCCGCCATGAGCACAGCCATGCCTTTTGCCGCCGACACCACGCTCCTGTCCGAGGTGGTCGCCGCGGTGAAGACCGCCGGCCTCACCCTGCGCGACCGCCACACCCCGCACGCCCGGGGCGTGAGCCTGGACGAGGTGGTCGCTGAGATCCACGCCAACGACGACGCGGTGCTGGACGTGCTGCGGGAGCCGCTGCTGCGGGCCCGGCCCGGGTCGCAGTGGGCCGAGGACGAGCTGGCCGGCGGTGCGCTCCCGTCGGGGGAGTGGTGGGTCGTCGACCCCGCCGAGGGCAACATCAACCACGTTCACGGCATGGAGGACTGGGCCGTGACCGCCACCCTGGTCCGCGACAACCGGCCGGTGCTCACCGTCGTCCACCTGCCACTGACCGGCGACACCTACACCGCTGTCGCCGGCGGCGGTGCCCGCCTCAACGACCGGCCCCTGAAGGTGTCCGCCAAGACCGATCTGGGCGCCGCGCTCGTCGGCACCGGCCAGGCCAGGCCTGGCGAGGACGAGCGCACCTTCCGGCGGATCGGTGATTCCGTCACGGCCATGCTCATCAGCGGCCTGGTCGTGCGCGTGTCCGTTCCCGCCACGATGCAGCTCATCCACGTCGCCGCCGGACGCACGGACGCCTTCTGGCAGTTCTCCGACGTCCGTTCCGGCCTGGTCGCCGGCGCGCTGCTGGTCTCCGAGGCCGGAGGCACCGTCACCGACCTGGCGGGCGAAGCCTGGAACACGGGCAGCCGCGACTTCCTGGCCGCCGCCCCCGGCATCCACACCACCGCCCTCAAGGTCCTGTCGACCATCGCCTGACCGACACTTCCGCTCCACCCCACCCCGCCACCGCAAGGAGCATCACCTCATGACCAGCATCGGCATCCTGGGCGCCGGCCGCGTCGGCGCCAACCTCGCCGGCAAGCTCTCCGCAGCCGGACACCGTGTCACCCTCGGTGTCCGGAACCCGGAAGAGACCGCAGCCCGTGCCGCGGGCATCGCCCCGCAGATCGCCTTCGCCGACCAGCGCACCGCCGCCCGCACCGCGGACATCGTGATCAACGCGACGCCCGGCGACACCTCCCTGGACCGCTTGGCCGGCCTGCGCACCGAGCTCTCCGGAAAGCTCCTCGTCGATGTCTCCAACGCCACCCGCGACGCCGATGACGGCCTGCCCGGCGACCTGTGCTATCCCGGCAGCAGCCTCGCCGAGCAACTCCAGGCCGCCCTCCTCGACACCCATGTGGTCAAGACCCTCAACACCATGCTGTTCATGGTCATGACCGCTCCCGAAACCCTGGCCGTCCCACCGACCGCCTATCTCTCGGGCGAGGACCAGAACGCGAAGAAGACCGTCACCGGCCTGCTCGGCGACCTGGGCTGGCAGCCCGCATGGATCGAGGACCTCGGCGGCATCACCACGGCCCGCGCCACCGAGGCCATGATCCTCGTGGTTCCCCACATCCTGCGCCGGCACGGCTTCAAACCCTTCGCCGTCTCCCTCACCCGCTGACCCGTCAAGACCGGGTTCGGACCAGAACCGGTAGCCGGCTCGTGCGAGGCAGCCGGGCGCCGACCTGGACCCGCTGCCACCGACTCAGGAAGACGCCAGTTCATGGACCAGCATCCAAATGCTGCTGAGAACCAAGGCGAGGACGATCAAGCAGCCGAGACGGAACGCGAACAGGCCCCCGTACTCCGCCAGCCGACCGCCAGGAGTGTTGAGGCGCCAGACCGACGGGATGTCGACGCGGCCTTCGGAGATGGCCAGCGCGGCTCGCCGCGCATCCCCGGGGTGATAGTCGTAAAAGGTCAGTGCTGCTCCCCATGTGCCCCGGCTCTCCCCGCCGTATTTGCGGACGCGGACATCCGCAAGAGCAGCGACGCTCGGCAGCCAGTGCTCACGTACCTGCCACAGCTCGGAGACCTTGTCACTGCCCAGCCAGGGCTCCTCGTCGCGATCTGGCTCAGGTGTTCCCGAATCCGGCGTTCGCGGCATGCTTCCCCCTCATGCGGTACGCCCCCAGTACACACCCGTTGCCCTGCATGCCGATAGAACCCTGCGGCACCGCCATACGCACAGGCATGACCGGACCTCTCACCGGGCGCATGGTCATCGGCAACGCAGACGGCTTCCGGAGCCCGAACGTCTCCTCAGCGCCAGACTTTCTCGCCTGGCATGAACGATGGCTCGACCACATGGCTGCCGGACAGGACAACCGGGCTCTGGAGCTCACCTCACCCCAGCTCCCAGCGCATCCGATTCGGCACCGTAGGGGGCGCGCCGAATGACCGACCGCCACCGGGTTGTCGTGCGGGTCCGCCGTTGCGCACTCAGAGTGCCTGTGTTGACACTTGCTGTGAGCGTGCGGTTCGGATCCGTCGCGTTCCCACCAGATGACCTACATGGGAGGCCGAGGCAACGTGCTGGGACGACGGATTCCGGGGGACGGTGGGGAGGGGCGAGGACGGCTTCTGCTGGGCGCGCTCGCGTCGGTGGGCGCCCTGGCGCTGAGTGGGGGCGCGGTTCTGCCACTGCCTATGGCGGCCGCCACGGTGGCTGCCGACGCGGTGACTGCCGCCCCGGCTGCGGCTGCCGGCGCGTGTTCGGTGGCGAACGGCACGACGGTCTGCGACACGCCTGGCTCCTCCACCTACACCGTGCCGCAGAACGTGCTGCAGGTCCGGTTCACCGTCGTCGGCGGGGGCGGCGGCGGGGGCGGCGGGCTTTCCGGTGCCGGGGGTGGAGCCGGTGCCGCGATCGTCTGCACCGTCACCGGCCTGGCACCGGGCACGGAGCTGGAGGTGACCGTGCCCGATGGCGGGAAGGCCGGTGCCCTGGTGGCGAGTTCACAGGTCCTGAGTCCTTCCGGGGGCGGCCAGGCCGCCTCCGTCACCGTTTCCGGTCTGGTCATCTCCGCCGCCGGTGGCGGAGGGGGCGCCGGCAGCCTCGCCGAGGTCGACGGGGTCGGCGGCGTCGACGGCGGCGCCGGTAGCGGCAGCGGCGGAGGTGCGGGCGGCCTGGCGAACGGCTCTCCGGAGGCGACCGCCGGCCAGCCGGGCACCTCGCCGACCTGTACCGCGTCCGGCAACGGGCTGACGGCCGTCACGGGCCCGGCCGCCACCAGTACGGCCGGGCAATTCGGCTTGGCCGGCGGCAGCGGTGGGACCATCTCTCCGGATGGTTTCGCACCCCAGTGCCCCGGGGCCGGATTCGGCGGCCCGGGCGGGCTCGGCGAACTGGGTGGGCTCGGCGAGCTGGACGGGCTGGGCGGCGGTCTGCCGGGGTGCGTCCTGATCACTCCCGTCCTGTCCTGCCCTCCCAGCGGGTCCACGTCCGTCTGCGCCCCCGGCCTCGCCCAGTACACGGTCCCCGCCCAGACCAGCACGCTGACCGTCACGGCCGTGGGTGCCGCGGGTAGCGGCGGCGGCGGTGGCGGCGGTCAGGGCGCCAGCATCGTCTACGGCGACGGCGCCGCCGGCCAGGGCAGCACGGGCGGAGGTGCGGCGGCAGCCCTCACCTGCACGTTCACCGGGCTTCAGGCCGGCACCGTCCTGGACATCACGGTGCCCGCCACCACACCCGGCGGGGCGGGCGGATTCGGCGGTGGTGGCTACAGCACCACCACCGCCGGCCACCCCGGCTACGGCGGCAAGGGTGGCCAAGCCGCGTCCATCACCGGCCCCGGTGGAGTCGCGGTACTCGCGCCCGGCGGGGGCGGCGGGGCCGGCGGCCACGGTTCTGCCAACCAACCTCCAGGTCGTGACGGAACGGCCGGCAGCCCGGCCGGCCAGGGCGGCGGCGCCGGTGGATCAGGTGGCTTCGCCCGAGCCACCGGTGGCCAGGAGGGCACCGACCCGATCTGCGCGGCCACCGCCACCGGCGTGAACGCCACTCCCGTCCTCTACACCGGCACCGCCGGTGCCACGGTGACCGACAGCCGCACCGGCAGTACCGGTGGGACCATCCCCCTGCCTACCAGCGTCACCAGCGCCTGTCCCGCCGGACCCGGGACCGGCAACGGCGGAAGCGGGGGCAACGGCGGAAACGGCGGCCGGCGAGGACAACCCAACGGGCAGAACGGCGCGGACGGGACCGATGGCGCGAGCGGTTGCGTCCTCATCGTCGCCACCTCGTGAACCGGGGGGCTTGCCGCCCACCCATCCCCGGGCAGGGCGAGTGTGCGGCCGGCCGACGGCTGCGGGGCTCCGTGTTCGGCATGGCCGGGCGGGTGGAGCTGAAAGACTGGCGATCATCGGTTCCCCCAACCGGCGCCCGCTGTGGCAGCCCTTCTCCGAGCCCGCCACCGACACCTCTGGCCAGCCGTCCGGCGAGGCCCGGCTGCTCGCGCTCGAGCGGGCCCCGTTCCCGGAGCCGGCCGCCGGCACGTCGTCGGCTCGGCCCGGGGGGCTTTGCCGCCCTCGCCCCCTCCCGGCCCCCCGGCGAGCAGGCCGCTGAGTTCAAGCAGGTTCCAGAACCTCATGAACCTGCACGACCTGCCCAGCCTCGGGGCTCGCAACACGGCCATGATCGAAGCGGTCAGTGCGCTACCGTCCATCTTCGTCAGCGATCTCTTCGGCGTCACAGCCAGCTGTGCCTACCGCTGGGCCCAGTACGCACAGCTCAGCTGGGCCGACTACTTCGCTGCGCCCGACGCAGGGCGGCTGCTGCTCAGACCGTGAACCAGCGCTCGACGGCCGCCCGCAGGGCGGCCAGCTCGGCCGGGTCCGGGCTGGGTGCGCCACAGGCCCAGGCGACGTAGCCGTCGGGGCGGATCAGCAGGCCGGTGAGGCCGGCCGGACCGCTCTGCGCGATGACGAGGTCGACAGCGTCCTGATCCTTCGCCAGTACGACTGCCAACGACTGATTCTCAGTCAGATCTATTAGCAACGGCCTGGCGTTCCGGGCAAGTTGGGCGAGCCGAACCTTGCCCGACCCAGTGATCAGCTCCAACTCCGGTGCGAAGTAGCCGACTGCGGGGTGGGGATCGGTGGTGCCCATCTCGTAGCGCACGTCGGTGCCCGCGGTGAGGTCGGCGAGTTGCTGGACGACCTCCTTGCGAGTGAGCAGTTCGGTGAAGAGTTCGCGCAGGGCGGTGGTGTCGCTCCCTGGTGCGGTGAGCGCGGACTGTGCCTCGGCGTTGAGCACCATGCGGCGGGCGGCCAAGCGGCGCTCGGTGTCATAGGTGTCAAGCAGGCCGGGTGGGGCGGTTTCGCGCAGTGTGGCGGCGAGTTTCCAGCCGAGGTTGGCGGCGTCCTGGAGGCCGAGATTGAGCCCGGGGCCGCCGCCGGAGGTGTAGACGTGGGCGGCGTCGCCGACCAGGAAGGCCCGGCGGTCGCGGAACCGGTCGGCGACCCGGGTGTTGCCGCCGGTGAGCCGCCGCAGCACATGCGGGCCCGTTCCGTCCGGCGGGCCGAGCGGCAGGTCGACGCCGAGGACCCGGCGGATGCTCGACTCCATTTCGGCCAGGGTCATCGGCTCGTCGGTCGCGGGCTGGTCCCATTCGGTGGTGCTGACCAGTGGCGGCTGGCCGGGGAACGGCGCGTAGGAGAAGCCGCCCTGGTCGGTGCGGTGGGGCAGGAAGGGCAGGACCGGCCCGTAACCGGGAATGGCCAGGGCGCCATTGACCGGGTCGACCCAGTCGCCCGGGACGGTGGCGTGGGCGGATCGGTTGGTACGGCGGTCGTGGCTGACGCCGGGAAACCCGATCCCGGAGAGCTTGCGGATCACACTGCGCGCGCCGTCTGCGCCGACCACGTAGCGGGCGCGGAGCCGCTGGTCGCCGTCGGGGCCGGTGACGTCGAGGGTGACGGCGTCCTCGTCCTGGGCGACGCCGCTGACCCGGTGTCCGCGCCGCAGGTCGACGCCGAGTGCGCGGGCGCGCTCCTCCAGGACCTGGACGATACGGTGCTGCGGGGCGGCCAGGCCGAAGACCGGACTGGATTCCAGTAGGCCGAGGTTGAGGCCCATGGCGGCGAACATGAAGTAGGCGGAGTTTGGCTGTGGGGGCTCCGGGCTGCCGCTGAGCGGCTCGTGCAGGCCGCGATGGTCGGCCAGGCGTACCACCTGGCCGAGCAGGCCGTTGGCCTTGGGTTCGATGCTGGGCTGTGGGAGCTGCTCCAGCACGATCGGGCGGATGCCGGCCAGACTCAGTTCGCAGGCCAGCATCAGCCCGTTCGGGCCGCCTCCCACGATGATCACGTCGGCTGTCACGGTCACGTCTCCTTGGTGCGAACGGGAAGGGTGGCACTGAAAGGAAGATGGTCGCCGCTCTTCGCTACGGGACGGGCAGGCCGGCGGCGACCTGCTCGAAGACCTGGGCCAGCACCGCACCGAGCGGCCCGGGTTCGTCGGCGCGCAGGCTGTGCTCAACGGCCACTGCGCTGCCGGCCGCGACCACGGCCGCCACCAGCTTCGGGTAGACGTCGCGTTCGGCGTCGATCCCGGTGCGTTGCGCGACGGCCTGGGCCAACTCCTGCTGGGCGGCGGCGTTGGCCTTGACGATCTCACCGGCAAGCGCGGGTTCGGCCAGCATCAGCCGCACCCCCTCGCGCCAGCGCTCGTTCTGCGACGCGGAGTTGTCCGGCGGTACGAACTGGCCCAGGACGGCGTGGAGCAGCGAGTCCCACAGCGGTTCGCCGGCCGGGCGGGCGAGCAGGTCGTCGGCGACTCGGAACATCCGCTCCAGGTGACTGGCGGCGATCGCCTCGGCCTTGCTGGCGAAGTAGTTGCGGAAGGTGCGAACCGAGACGTTGGCCTCGGCAGCGATCTGATCGACCGTCACAGCGTCCCAGCCGTGCAGAACGCAGAGCCGGATCGCCGCCTGGCTCAGCGCAACCCGGGTCTCCCGCTTCTTGCGCTCGCGAAGTCCGGGCTGCGCGGTCGTGCGAGCCTCATCTGCAGGTGCCATGCGAGCAGCGTAGGGCAAATCTTGCTGCCACGGCAAGATTTCCAGAATGGCAAGTTTCTTCAGAGTTCGCCGACCGTCACGATGACCCCATGCGGCCGCTCGTCCGCATCGGCGGGCCAGAAATGGACTGGCGGCAGGCCGAGTTCGAGCGCAACCACCACTGAACCCGAGGCAAACACCAACACCTATGACCAGAGCAGACTCAGTCGGCTCATCACGGCACTGGGCAAGGGAACAGCGCACACTCGGAACACTGCCTCTTCCCCAGTCGGCAACGCCCTGTCACTGTTTCGGGGGGGCGACCCACCCGGAGTGGCAACCGGCCCTCAAGGAGATCCACGACGACCTGCGCGACAACTACCACAGGCGGTTCTCCCCAGCACTCGACGTCGTGTCCCTGGAAGGACCCGACGACGTCGCAGAAGCCGCCATGGCCGTGGGGCCCGCATCGACCAGGGTCTTCAAACTCGTCGAGGACATCCTGCGCGGCACCGGCGACCCGGCCGAGCTCCCCGCCAGCTGCGCCCATGTATGGACCGTCGTGGCAGCTTTCACCCGTACGGCGCGGCGTTCCCTGAATGAGTGAGGAGCCGTGCCTTTGCCGGCTCTGTAGGAGCCTCACGTCCGGGGCGATCGGACGGTGACTGGCTGCCGGCCGGGAGCGGAGAGGAGGGCACCCCGAAGGCCGCGCGGCCTCCTTCGCGCTACGGAGGGCACGTCGGGTTGCCACTGGAGTGCGCCAGCGGTCGCGGACGGTCTGTTCGCCGTCGAGCCAGCGTGCGGGGGAGGGGTGGCCGGCCATGCAGTGGGCGATGTCGACGTCGTAGGCGTAGTCGCGGCCGCGGGTGAGCTGGTCCAGGCGCGGGATCGCAGCCGCGAGGTCGGTCTCGTTGCCGAGGGCGGCGTGGTGGAAGCCGGCCGTGCTGCCCGTTCCGCCGGTGCTCCGCTTCGTCCAGGACCAGGAGACGCCGCGGCCGGGCGAGAGCGGGGTGGTCAGTACCGAGATCCGCCGGTTCATCATGGGCGTCGTCGCCCGCACGCCGTCCTTCAGCCGAAGGGGCGGGGCGGATCGGGCTCCAGCAGCAGGGCGTGCCCCTCCTCGTCCTGACGGCCGGCTCACGCACCACCGGGCCGCAGTCGCGTCGCGCGAAGGCCTCGTCAGTGCGTGAACGTCGGGTCGTTGCCGGTCAGTTCGCAGCTGGCCGTCCAGAGGCGTGCCGCGGTCGTGGTGTCGGTCAGGTGGTTCCAGAGGGGTTCGGTCCTGGGCGTACCGCGCAGCCCGAATGCTCGGGGGCTGAGCATCTGGCCGCCGCGCACGCCCGGGGCGAGTACGGCCCGGACCGCGGGCCATGCGGCGGCGTCCTTGCCCTGGACGACAAGGCCGAGCGGCAGGCGGCTCAGCCGCTCGCCGGTGGTCCGGACGTGGAATGGCGGGCGCGAAGGGGTGAGGGAGTCGAGTGCGCCGCCGGGATGGACGAGAACGCTCAGCGTCGTGCCGGCGGCGGCACGCAGGCGGCGGTCGAGTTCGAGGGCGAAGAGCATCTGGGCCAGTTTGGACCGCGCGTAGGCGCGTTTGGGTCGGTAGTCGTGCGTGCTCTGGAGATCGTCGAGGTCCAGGCGCTCGGACTTGGCGGCGAAGCTGCCGGTGGTGACGATCCGGCTCCCCGGAGTCGCCGTGAGCAGTGGGGCCAGGTGGTGGGTCAGTGCGAAGTGGCCCAGGTGGTTGGTCGCGAACAGATGCCCGCGTTGCCGCCGGTGATGAGGAAGCTCTTTCCCTCGGCGCGAGGCAGCCGGTGGACGTCCCACTGCGGGACCGGGGGTACGGGTGGCATGGCGGGCTCCTTGGAAGCTCGGAGTGGTCTGGGAGGGGCGGGCCCGCACACTCACGGTCCGTCTCGCCCGGTTCCCAAGGTCCTGGGTGCCACTCACATCCCACCGGCAGGTCGCTGTCCCCGCTGACAGCCGAGCGATATCGCGCGGGCCCGGCGCGGCGACACCGGCGCTTCCCCCACCGATCAAGAACGAGGATCCGCGCAGTCTCGTTCCGTGGCCGCGCGCGGCGCCATCGGACGTCCGGGGTGACGAGAGCGACGAGCCTTCTGCCTCGCGGGGCGAAAGCGTGGACGACGACGCCGACGGGGAGTGGCCGGGCCGGGCCGGCCGATGTCGGGGCAGGGGGCCAGGCCGTACCGCGCGATCCGCCGACACCCAGGTCGCCGTGCCGGTCGGCGAAGCCCGACCCGCAGGCCGTCTGCCGAGCCTGGCAGCTGTTCTGCTTGAGCGGCGTATTTTAGGAACGATTGTTCTTGACTGACTGTTCCTCAACTCGGTACGGTCATCCCATGGGACGCCCGAGAGGATTTGACGAGGCCGAAGTGGTTCGGTCGGCGGCGGAGCTGTTCGCCGGCCGGACCTATGACGGCACCTCCATCGATGATCTGGTCGCTCACCTCGGTGTGCACCGCAACAGCCTGTACAAGACGTTCGGCAGTAAACGCGGGCTCTATCTGGCCGCGTTGCGCTGGTCCCTGGACCAGGACCTCGCCCCCTTGATCGGCCGCATCGCCGAAGCCGCCGGCCCTCTTGAGGGGGTGCGTGAGGCCCTTGCCGCACCTGCCACGGGAGCGGGCCTCGACCTGCTCCTGCTGGCCGCCGCCGAACGCGCGCCGGAAGACACCGAGGTGGCCGACATGGTCGCCGAAGCGTTCGCCGCTCTGGACCGGGCCACCGGCGCCCTGGTCCGGGCGGACACCGGTGGCGAGGCATCCGGCCTGGCCACGGCGCTCACCGCGGCAGTCCTCGGGCTGCGCCTACGGGCCAGGTCCGGCGCTGCGAGCGCGGCCGTCGACCAGGCCGGCGCCGCCCTTGCACAGCGGCTCGACCAGCACTGAACCATCCACCGCAAAGGACCCGACATGGCGAATGTCAGTATCGACGGCGACAACCTGATCGTGGAGATCGAGGGGCTCGACAAGCTCTGGGCCCTCAGGAGCCGACTGGTCATCCCACTGGCCAACGTCCGCGGTGCGACCGCCGACCCGGGGATCTCCAGGGAGGCGAAGGGCTTTCGTGCCCCCGGCACCCACCTCCCCGGCGTCATCACCGCCGGTACGTTCCACATCCACGGGGAGCGGGTCTTCTGGGACGTCCACGACGCGACCAAGGCCGTGGTGATCGAGCTGGCGGACGAACGCTACGCCCGCCTCGTCGTCGAGGTCTCCGATCCGCGCGCGACCGTGGCACTCATCGAGCGTGCCACAGCAGTGAGCTGACCCTGTGCGGCGACGGCCGCCGGGCCGTTGGATTCGGGCCGATTCCGGCCGGCCCGACGGCCGTCGCCGCTGAACCGCAGGCGTGACCTCAGAAGGAATCGAGGCGGCTGCGGACATTCTCCGGCTTCTCGTCCGGGCCCCGGCCACCAACACGGGCAGGCGCGCACCGGCTGCGAAGGCCTCCGATCCGCGGATCCCGCCGTCGTGATGCCACCGGCCCCTCATGGGCCTGCAGCCCACCCCACCGACCCAGGGTCGCCTGCTGCGTGATCTTGCAGGTGCCGAGGGAGCTCTTCCCCATCTGCACGGAGATGCTCAGCCCGCTCGTCGCAGTACGTCTGCCGACCGCTGAGGGGCTGGGTGCCCTCTTCGCACGTCACGTCGATCAGCTGGTCAAGAACGCGTCGAGCTACACTCCGGCCGACGCCGTCGGCCTGGCGGCCATCACTGTTGACCTGTCCGCCGCCCTGCACGCCCACGAGCTGGAAAACGCCTGCTCACTGCCGCAAGCGACGCGCAGGCAAGCGCTGCAGGCACAGAAATCCGAGGATCCTCATCACACGTCTCCGGCTGACCCCCCGCGCCTGCGGGGAGGACCGCAGTGCCATGGCCTGGCGCTCGCCGATGGCCGGTTGGCCCCCGCGTCTGCGGGGAGGACCCCTTTGCGACCTGCGGCGAAGAAACGGCTTTGCTATTTCTTGACCAAACCGTCGGCGCCTACCGCCACTGACCAGCCCCTGGTTGGCCTGTGGAAGTGTCAGAGGGCGTTTCGTGAGCACTTGCTCGAACTGGCTCGTTGAACCGCTCTTGTTCGATGCAGACCTGCTTACCGCTCGGCGATACTCATGCCGT
>NZ_JBHVWC010000107.1:0-7794 GCF_042882445.1 Kitasatospora sp. NPDC058218
GGTGGAAGCACCCGGCGGGCCGCCGCCGTTGCCGCGCGCTAGCCGACGAGCAACTGGCTGCGCAGGTCGCGCAGGTCCTGCCGGTCCAGGCCGAGGCCGGACTTCAGGTAGCCGTCGAAGGAGCCGTACTTCTTCTGCACCTCGTCGAAGCCGGCGGCGAGGTACTCCGCCCGGACCTCCAGCAGCGGCTTGTAGACGGCCTGGTAGGCCGGCGGCAGCTGGGCCAGGGCGGCGGCGTTCTCGGCGGCCCGGTAGGTGTTGCTGGCCAGGTAGTCGGCCTCGACGCTCTCGCGCGGCACGCCGAGGGCGGTGAGCAGCGCGGCGGAGGCCCAGCCGGTGCGGTCCTTGCCGGCGGTGCAGTGGAAGAGGACGTTCTCGTCGTCGCGCTCCACCAGCGATTCGAACACCGAGTGGTACGCCGCGCGGGCGCTGTCGGCGGAGACCATGGTGCGCTCGGCGTCGGTCATCGCCTGGACGGCGGCCTGCGGGGTGGTGACGTTGAAGGCGCCGGTGTCGGCGACGCCGAGCACGTTGGCGTTCACGGCGGTGGCGCCGGCCGGGAGGCGGTCCGGGGCGGTCTTCTGCTCGGTCGGCGTGCGCAGGTCGAAGACGGTCCGGATGCCGAGGCGGCGCAGCTTGGCGAGGTCCGGGTCGGTGAGCTTGGAGAGGTCGCCGGAGCGGTAGACGACGCCCATCCGGACCCACTGGCCGTCGGCGGTGCGGTAGCCGCCCGCGTCGCGGAAGTTGGGGGCGGAGGCGAGGTGCAGCGAGCGGTCGGCGACGACCAGCGGCTCGCCGCGGTCCGGGACCAGCTCGAAGTACCAGCGGTCGGCGGGGCCGAGGCCGGTGACCGTCACGGTGGCGCTGCCGGCGCCCTTGGCGACCGCCTTGCGGTGGCGGATGTCGTCCGGGTCCGTGCCGGCGTAGACGGTGACGCCCCGGGCGCCGGGGGCGGTCCAGGTCAGCGTGAACCCGCCGTCGGCCTGCTGGGTGACGGCGGCGGCGGTGAAGGGGATGGCGTGCGCGGAGTGTCGGGCGGCGGCCGGGGCGGGGGAGCCGGCCGGGGCGGCGACGGCGAGCGCCGGGGTGCCGAGGGCCAGCGCGCCGGTGAGCGCGAGTGCGGTGGCCAGGCGGGTGCGGGAGGTGGTCATGGCCCGGCACGGTAGGCAGTCCGGGGTGGTCGGCCGTGGCCTGCGCATGGCGCGGTGGCAACGTTTTGTTGAAGTGCTGGTGTTCGAGGGAATCGCTCGACTTGTTCGGCCATTCGAATACAGTGCGAGGGCGCGCGACCGGCCGTGCGTCGCGCGCACCGATTCCCGGACGAAAGGCACCCCGTCGTGATGCCACTGTGGTCACGAGCCCAGCAGCAGGACTTCCGCAGCCGGGTGCGGGGCTGTCTGCTCGGCGGTGCGATCGGCGACGCGCTCGGTGCGGGCATCGAGTTCGAGTCACTGGAGAAGATCCGTGCGACGCACGGTCCGCAGGGTGTGACCGGCTACATCCCCGCCTACGGGCGGCTCGGGGCGGTCACCGACGACACCCAGATGGTGCTCTTCACGGTCGACGGGCTGATCCGCGCCCACATCCGGCGGGACACCGGCAGCTGGCACCCGCCCACCGACCTCCACCTCGCCTATCTGCGCTGGGCCGCCACCCAGCGGGACTGGGGCCCGGACGAGCGCCGGGCCGACCTCGGCTGGCTCGGCCGCGAGGAGTGGCTGTACGCCCAGCGCGCCCCCGGCCAGGCCTGCCTGTCCGGCCTCTCCGGCCCGGAGGCGGACCGCCTCGGCACCCTGGAGGTGCCCAAGAACCCGCACTCCAAGGGCTGTGGCACGGTGATGCGGGCGGCTCCGTTCGGGCTGCTCACCACCTGGGAGCCGAGCCTGGTGTTCCAGCTGGCCGTGGAGTGCTCGGTGCTGACGCACGGCCACCCCACCGGCTACCTCTCGGCCGGCGCGCTGGCGGTGATCGTCCAGACGGTGGCCCGCGGCGGCACCCTGGAGGAGGGCGTCCACCTGGCGTTGGCCCTGCTCTCCGAGCGTCCGGCGCACGAGGAGACCACGGCGGCGCTGCGGGCGGCGCTGGACGCGGTGCGGGCCGGGGAGCCGTCGGCCGAGCGGGTCGAGGCGCTGGGGGAGGGCTGGGTCGCGGAGGAGGCGCTGGCGATCGGGGTGTACTGCGCGCTGGTGGCCCACGACGTGCGCTCGGGCCTGCTGCTGGCGGTGAACCACTCGGGGGACAGTGACTCCACCGGCGCGATCTGCGGCAACCTGCTCGGGGTGTTGCACGGGGACAGCGCGTTGCCGCCCGGGCTGGTGGCCGCGCTGGAGGGGCGCGGCGCCCTGCTCGAACTGGCCGACGACTTCGTCCTGGAGCTGATGCACGGGCCGGAGCTGCACGGCCAGGACACCCCGGAGGGTGCCGCCTGGGCGGCCCGCTACCCGGTGCTGCGCTGACGGGTCCGCCCGGTCCGCCCTGCCCGGCGGTCCGTCCGGCCGGCCTTTCGGCTCTCCGCCCGGGTCTCGTTCGGCTCCTGTCCGGTGCCCGGACACGTAGGTGCCCGTAGCGGCGCCCGCGACCCCGGGGGAGGGCTGCGGCCATCGCTACGGGCAGCTGCGCCGAGAACGGTGCGGCGGCTCAGAAGCCGCCGAACACCCCTGCTCCGGCATCGATGGCGAACGCCTTCCAGGCCTCGGCCGAGAAGTTCAGCTGCGGGCCCTGCGGATCCTTGGAGTCCCGTACCGCGACGGCGTCCGCAACCGGCGTGGCGATCTCCACACAGGCGCCGTTGCCACCGCTGTGGGTGCTCTTCCGCCAGGTCGTCCCGTTCTCGAAGGTGGTGCTCATGCGTGGTATCCCTCTTCAATCGTGGCTATCAGTGACCGGCTCTCGGCCACCCCGAGCGCCGCTGCCCGCAGGTGGTCGTAGAGACTGGTATAGCGGCGCACGTCGGCGTCCTTCTCCAGGTAGAGATCGCTCGTCACCCCTTCGAAGTAGACAACCGTCGAATCGGCTGACTCGGGGAACTCCAGCAGGGAGAATGTCCCGGTCATGCCGGGGTGGGCGCCGTGGGCGAAGGGGATCACCTGGATCGTGATGTTCGGGCGCTGGCTCAGCTCCAGCATGTGCTTCAGCTGATCGGCCATCACCGCCCGGTTTCCGACCTCGCGGCGCAGGACCGCCTCGTCTATGACCGTCCAGAGACTGCCCAGCTGGTTCTCGCCGTTGACCCGGTCCTGGCGCTTCATCCGGACCTGCACCCGCCGCTGGACGGAGAGCGCGTCGGTGTCCGGCTGGGTGCCCTCGACCACGGCCTGGGCGTACAGCTCGGTCTGCAGCAACCCGGGGACGAACGAGGACTCGTAGGCGCGGATCGAGGAGGCCTCGGCCTCCAGGCCGATGTAGACGCTGTACGGGGTCGGCATGTCGTTGAAGTCGTGCCACCACCCGCGCTGGCGGGACTCCCGGGCCATCTCCATCAGGCTGGCCCGCATGGACTCGTCGGTCACGTTGTAGACGTCGCAGAGGTCGCGCACGTCGCGCTGGCTGATGCTGCGGCGCCCGTTCTCCAGCCGGCTGATCTTCGACTGGGAGACCATCAGCCGGCCGGCCACCTCCTCCGCCGTCATGGCCAGGCCCTCGCGCAGTTTGCGGAGTTCGGAGCCCAGGCGCCTGCGGCGCACGGTGGGGTTGATGTTCGCGGACACGTCGACCTCCGGCCGGACCTCTGGTGATCGTTGGAACGGCAGTCCTCGGAACACAGTGGAAATTGGGACCAACCCCCCTGACTTTGAGCAGCATGTCACCTTGGATCAGGTCGGCGCCGGGGAATCGCAGGAGCGCAGTAGAACACATCGTCGGAAAAGCGCTTCGGCGAGACAACGGGCGTCCCCGAGTGGTAAGGCGGCGTCGCGGCTCGATCTGGTAGTGCTGTGATGGCGGTGCGGTGGGTCGTACGGGTGCGTCGTGCGCCCGCACATGTGCTGGTGGCACGTGCGCGGGCAGCCGGGACAGGGCTCCGCGGAGGGGCCCCGGCCGGGTCTGCGGGGACGGCGGAGGGGCGGCCGCCCGGCGACTTCCGTCGCGGGCGACCGCCCCTCCGTCCTGCTGGTTGCTCACCGCCGGGTGGCGGCGCGAGCGGCGCGGCGTGCGCCGTCCCGCACGCTGCCCCGGCTCGGCCCGGGCGGTGCCCCGGCCTCGCCCGGGGTACCCGGTGCGGTCGTGCGGCCGTCGGTGGTGCCCGGCCTGTGGCGGGTCGGTGTCAGCGGACCCCGACGCGGGGCGCCGCGATCCGGCCGCCGCTCCCGCTGCGGCCCGCCGCACGCGGGCCGGGTCGGTCCGCGCCGGCCGGAGCGCCGCCACCGCTCTGGGATGAACGGTTCTGCTGCGACGGCAGGCCGTTCTGCACGTCCATCACGGCGTGCGCGACCATCCCGCCCAGCGGGTCGTAGCGGATCAGGTCGCGCAACCGTGACCGCGAGGACCGTCCCTCGTTGCCCGGGTACAGGTGCTTGCCCAGGCCCACCGCATGCGCCAGGGCGGCCAGGGCGGCCGTCCGCGGGTCCGGCGGCACGCCGGTGCGGATCGCGGTGTCCAGCCGCTGCTTGATCGCGGCGTTGGTGCAGTCGTCGGACGCCTGGTAGCGCGTCGTCGGCAGCACGCCGCACATCTGGCCCGGCACGGCCGTGACCATGCCGCACCGCTCCAGGTGCGCCAGATAGGTCTGCCTGAGCCCCAGTCGGGGCCCGCCGATCCAGTGCGCCGCGCGAACCGGGCTGCCGCGTCGGCGCAGCAGTTCGAGTGCGTGGTCCAGGGTCGGGTCGCCTGTCGGCCGTGGTAGCACCACGGCGATCCGATCGCCCTCCGGGACGATCCGTCCGGCCAGGGACAGCTCGACGAGCTGGGCCCCGGCGAGTCCGAGGTCGAGGGTCTGCGGCTGCGCCGTGGTACCCGTGGTCGGGTCCAAAGCGAGCAGCAAGAGTTCCTCGGGAACAGTTCTGCGGCTCTTGCCCATCCAAGCCTCCCCGCGTGGATGAATGACAGCGTGACGCCTCTCACACGGGCTTGTCGAGTACGCCTCCGAATCGTGACCTTGCGGCGGCGGTGGGGAACCGGTGAAGGCAGGCCCGGCGTCTGACCGGTGAACAGACCGCAGTGCGGCCGTGCGGCGGCAATAAGCGCCGGTCGGGCGGGGTGTGGGCGGCCGGAACGGTCGCCGGTGGCGGAGACTGTACAGGTACACGGGGCGGGGTGCCGGCTTCCCGAAATCGGGTCTGCCGGTGCCCCGCCGGGCGTTGAGGAGGCTGGGTTACGTGGGCGAGTCCCCCGACAGGGTGCTGCGGGACGGCGAGCGGAGGCAGGAGCGGGACGAGGAACGGGGCGGTTCCGTCGCCGATGCCGCTGCGACGACGGCGGCCGTGGAACCGGCCGGGCCGCAGGACGCCGCCGTGCCGGACGCCGAGGCCGGTGTCGACGCGCCGGAGGGCCCTGCGGGCGCCTCGGAGGCCGGTGCCGCTTCCGGTCCGGCTACTGCTTCCGCCGAGCCCGCTGCCGCCACGGATGCCGATGCCGCCGGTGCGACGGCAGGGGCCGCCGGCGGCGCCAGGGCGGGATCCACCGTCCAGCTCCGCGTCCGGGATGTGGACACCAGGACCACCATGCTCCGCCTTCCCGTGGACAACGCGACCACCGCGCTGCGACTGCCCGAGGAGCTCCGCTCCCCGGCGGGTACCGGTGCCGGCCAGGGCGGTCCGGCGGTGGAGTCGTCGGTCGACGCCCCCGCCGGGAAGCCCGAGCGCCCGACCGGCCCCGACCCGCGTCTCGCCATGCGGACGGGTGCGACGGTCTCCGGGAAGCCTGCGGCCGAGCCTGCGGCGCCTGCCGGACCCACCAAGCCCGCCGAGCCCGCCGAGCCCGCCGCCGAGCCTGCCGGACCCGCCGAGCCCGCCGAGGAGCCGAAGGGCACCGCGGAGCCCAAGACCCCCGAGCCGTCCAAGACCCCCGAGCCGTCGAAGCCGGCGCAGCCCACGGACGGGGCCGGGCAGGCCGGACCGGCCGAGAAGCTGGAGAAGCCCCGGACCCTGCGGGCACCCGGCTCGGGCACCGTGCCCGAGCCGGTTCCCGAGCCGCACCCGGGGCCCCGGCCCGTCCCCGAGCCGGAGCCGGCACCCGAGCCGGAGCCGGCACCCGAACCGGAGCCGGCTCCGGCCCCGAAGCCGGCCCCGAAGCCCGCCCCCGAGCCGCTCCCCACCCCCGACCCCCGGCCGCTGCCGCCCGCGCCGCCGCTGCCGAGGCCCGAACCGCTGCCCGCCCCCGAACCGCTTCCCGCTCCCGAGCAGGCGCCCGCTCCCGAGACGACGGCCGAGGCGATGGAGGTGCTGGCGGCGCTCAACGCGCGCCCCGTCTCCCCGCTGCGCCGCGCGCTCAAGCGGATCACCATCTGGACGGTCTTCCTGGCCGTCGTCCTCGGCGCGGTGGTGGTCGCCCAGCTGCTCCGTCCGCTGCCGGACGCCCGGGTGAAGCTGACCGCCCCGGGCAGCTTCAGCTTCGGCGGCGACCCGCTCGACCTGGCCTGGCCGGTCAAGGGCCAGTCGGCCGCCGAGGTCGTCGGCGTCGGCAGCCTCGGCAGCTCCGGACCGGAGACACCGGCCTCGATCGCCAGTGTCACCAAGGTCATGAACGCCTACCTGATCCTCCAGTCGCACCCGCTCAAGAAGGGGGAGAGCGGCCCGAAGATCACCGTCGACAAGCAGGCCGCCCAGGAGTCCGGCAACGTCGACGAGTCCAGGGTCACCCTCACCGAGGGCCAGCAGCTCACCCAGTACGAGGCGCTGGAGCTGCTGATGCTGCCGTCGGCCAACAACGTGGCCCGGCTGCTGGCCCGCTGGGACGCCGGCTCGGAGGACGCGTTCGTCAAGAAGATGAACGACACCGCCGCCAGGTTCGGCATGGCCAACACCACCTACACCGACCCGGCCGGCTTCAGCCCGGACACCAAGAGCACCGCCAAGGACCAGCTGAAGCTGGCCGAGCAGGTGATGCAGGACGCGATCTTCCGGCAGATCGTCTCGACCCCGGACACCACCTTCAACAACCAGAAGATCTCCAACACCAACACCCTGATCTCCCCGAAGAACGGCATCATCGGCGTCAAGACCGGCTCCAGCACCCCGGCCGGCGGGTGCCTGATGTGGGCCGCGTACAAGGAGATCGGTGGGGTGAAGCGGCTCATCCTCGGTGTCACCCTGGGCCAGCCGGCGACCACCGCCGAGCCCAGCATCCTCAAGATGGTCCAGAACGTCAGCGCCAAGCAGATCCAGGCCGCCCAGAACGGGCTGACCGGTCAGACCCTCGCGAAGCAGGGCGACGTCGTCGGCCGGATCGACGACGGGCTCGGCGGCACGGTCCCGGTCGTCGCCACCAAGGACCTCACCGCCGCCGGCTTCCCCGGCATCAGCGGGACCCTCACCCTGGACCCGGCGAAGATCGGCCACTCGGCCACGGCCGGCGCCCAGGTCGGCGTGCTGAGCGTGGGCGCGGGCGACAACAAGGTCGAGGTCCCGGTGGCCCTCCAGGCCGATCTGGCTCCGCCGTCCATCCTGTCCCGGCTGACCCGGATGCTCTGACCCGCACGTCCGCCCCGCGCCCAGAACCCTGAGCGACCCCTCGGCGGGGGGGGCCGTTTGCCGGTGGCCCCCCCGGGGGGGGGCGCCCCCCCGCGGGGCGGCCGCGCCCCCACCCCCCCCCGCCGGGCCCGGCCGGGGCGCGGGGGCCCCCCCCGCCCCCCCCCCCCCC
>NZ_JBHVWC010000107.1:7804-23617 GCF_042882445.1 Kitasatospora sp. NPDC058218
CTCCGCCGACATCCCTGCCCGGGCTCCCCGGTATGATCTCACCCCCACGCCCCCCCCGCCCCAACCACCCTGTGCCCCCCCTCGGGGGGGCACCGGGTGCCGGGTCCCCCCGCCGAGGCGCGTCAGCCGCCCGGCGAGCCGGCCGCACCCTCACCGGCCGCGCCGTTCCCGGCCTCGTCCGCGTCCTCCGCCCCGTCCGCCCCGCCCGCCTCCTCCGGGTCGAGCCGGGCGCCGCCCCAGACGCCCGGCTCGGTACGGGAGCCCAGCCAGTGCGCGACCGTCTCCTCCTCCGACACCACCCGGCCCAGCGCGATCGCCAGCGTCAGCCCGGTGAACATCACGATCAGCCAGGAGAGCCCGGTGAAGACCACCCCGTACGGCCCGAACTGCGTCACGCTGTGCCCCATCGCGCGCGGCAGGTAGACCCGCGCGGCGATCCCCAGCCCCGCCACCACCGCCCCGCAGAGCAGCGCCCCCGGCAGCAGCGGCAGCCAGCGCACCCGGCCGACCAGCAGCAGGTGCTGCGTCCACCACCAGAGCAACGTGGCGTCCAGGAAGGTCAGCGGCACCCCCAGCCAGGCGCCCAGGCCGAAGCCGTCCCGTACCGGCGTCTGGAACACCAGGCAGACCAGCCACACGAGCAGCCAGACCAGCCAGCGCCAGGCCGCCACCCGCGAACCCGACTTGGGCAGCTCCCAGCAACGCTCGCAGACCCGTTGCATCGCCCGGCTCAGCGCCGTCGCCGAGACCAGTGTCACCAGCGCGCCGAGCGCACCGATGGTGGTCTCCTGGTCGTGGCTGGTCTGCAGCATCTGCTGCACCGACTGCTGCGCCGCGCCCTCCAGCCCCAGTTCCTTGCGGAGCGAGCGCACCAAGCCCTCACGGACCGCGGCCGGGGTGAACACCGCCACCACGAAGAGCGCGGGCAGCGCGCTCAGGAACGCCTGGGCGGCCAGCCGGGTCGCGCAGTCCAGGAGGTTCACCCGCAGCAGCTGGCCGAGCGCCCGGCCCACCAGCGGTACGTGCTCGGGCAACTCGCGCGCGAGCCGGGCCAGCTCCGCCGACCGCGCCTTCAGCCGGGCCACCCGCCCGGCCGGGTGCTCGCTCACAGGCGTCCTCCTGGGGCATGTCCCGACCGTGGACGGGTGGGCTGCCGGAGGCGCCCTGGTCACCGTGCTCCATGGTCACCCGGTCGCCGGAGGGCCGCATCCGGGGCGGACCGCTGCCGCCGCGGCGCGGGGCGGGCCCAGCCGGATCGGGCGCGGATCGGGCGCGACGCGGACCCGGCTCAGCCGGTGGTGCCGTCCAGCAGGGCGAGCGTCACCCCGCCGAGCGGCGTCACCCGGTCGGGCGGGCCGTACCTGGCCAGGAGGGCCTGCGCCTGCTCCGGGGGCATGGCGGTCAGCGGCTCGGCGGTGTCCCCCAGCACGAGCAGCCAGGTCCGTTGCCCCTGGCCCAGGCACGCGACCAGCTGCGGACAGGTGGTCGGGAAGAGGTCCTCGGCCTCGACGGCGCTGCGCTCGACGAAGACCGGGTACGGTCGGACGGCCTCGGGCAGGTAGTAGGAGACACCCTGCTCGACCATCGCCCAGCTCTGGTCGCCGAGCGGGGTCGCCAGCCCGTCCCCGGGCCGGTACCCGGCCGTGATCAGATCGGCCGCCGCCCGGTACGGCTCGCGGGAGAAGGAGTGCGAGCCCGGGTACCGCACCGAGGACTGCTTGGGCAGTGCCACCAGGGCGGGCACCGCGATCAGCCCGACGGCCAGCAGCGCGCCCGCGGCCCGGACCTGCCGCGGCGTCCGGCTGCGCCGCGCGGCCGCCGCCACCGTCGTGTAGACCGCCTGCACCCCGCCGCCGGCCAGCGCCGCCCAGGCAGGCACCGTGAAGAGCAGGTACCGGTCGACGAAGTACGAGGTGCTGCCGCGCGACACCAGCCAGACGCCGACCACCGGCAGCACCGCGAGCAGCAGCAGTTGGAGCGAGGGCAGGCGGCGCCCCGGCAGCACCAGCGCGAGCAGGCCCAGCAGGACGAAGGTGTGGAACACCCCGGCCGAGCCGAACAGCGGTTCACCGAAGTGCCGCAGCTGGTAGAACGTCGGCGTGCCGATCCAGCCCAGCTGCCGCCCGGACTGCCGGCTGCCCAGCAGCACCACCGGCAGCACCGGCAGTGCCGCCACCAGCACGGCCAGCGGGTACTGCCAGAGCAGTCGCCGCTGCACGGCTGCGCGCGTCCGCCACAGGTGCAGCAGCACCACGGCCAGCTGTCCGGCCAGCGTCGCGAACGAGATCAGATGGCCGGCGCCCGCCACCGCCATCGCCACGCAGTACGGCGCCCAGCGCCGCAGCTCCGGCCGTTCCAGCGCGCGCAGCAGGAACCAGGTGGCCGCCGCGACCGCGCAGGTCACCAGGGCGTACGAGCGGGCCTCCTGCGCGTACCGCGAGACCAGCGGCACCGCGGTGAACAGCAGCCCGCCGCCGACCGCCGCCACCCGGCCGCCGAACAACCGCTGGGCGGTGAGCGCCACGAACGCGGCCGCCCCGGCCATCGCCAGCACGGAGGGCAGCCGCAGCGCGATCGCGGAATCGCCGAACACCGAGGTCCAGCCGTGCATCAGCAGGTAGTACGCGCCGTTGCTGGCGTCGATGTGGCCGAGCAACCCGAGCAGATCGCCGAGCGAGCGGGTGGCCACCGTCCAGGTCGCTACCTCGTCCCGCCACAGCTCGGGCGTTCCGAGCCGGTAGCCGCCGACGCAGAGCATCGCCAGCGCCGGCCAGAGCCACACCTGGCCCAGGGCCCGGAGGGCCGGGTGCCGCCGGCCGGCTGATGTCATGGTGAAGCGCCTCGTCCTTGCGGTGGTGCGTTGTTGCAGGCGTGCCGGAGCCGGCGCGGACGCCAACACCGCGCGCCGGAACGCCGGTTCGCTCCAGGCTACTGGAGCAGAATGTGACGCCCCGTCGCCGGGGACCATCGGCACCCTTCCCATGATCCCACCTACTCGTACACCCTTCGCACGCGGACTCCCCACGGCTCGCGGCCGCGCCACCGCCGGGCCCGCCCCGGTCGACGGCCCCACCCGACCGACGGCCCGACCCGGCGTGGCCACGTCCCGATCCGCTAGGCTGTCAGCGGTCGGCCGGTGCTCCTCGCACCACGCGCGCCGCCCGACCGCGAACGACCCCGCCTCAGTAGCTCAGGGGATAGAGCACGGCTCTCCTAAAGCCGGTGTCGCAGGTTCGAATCCTGCCTGGGGCACAGCGCGGAACGCAGAAAAGGCCCAGGCCGGAGGGTGAATCCCTCCGGCCTGGGCCTCTGTCGTTCCGGACCGCTAGTCGGCCTGTGCCACGTCCGTGCCAGATTGGTCCGGCGGGGCGTCCTTCTCCAGCTCCTTCTGGACCATCTCGCCCATCCGGTCGGCGATGGCTCGGTCGCGGTCGCTGGTCATGTGCTGGTAGATCAGCGCGGCCCGTGCCGTGCTGTGGCCCATGCGGGTCATCAGCTCCCGGGTGCTCGCACCGCTCTGCGACGCCATGTTGTTCCCGGTGTGGCGCAGGTCATGGAAGTGCACCTCTGCCGGGATCCCCGCCCCCGCCTTGGCGGCGATCCAGTCGTCCCGGAAGTTGCTCCGGCGGAGGAGGCCGCCGCGCGGCCCGACGAACATGTGGCCGTCCGCCCCCTGCCCCGCGAAGTGCTCCAGGTGGTGCCGGAGGGCGTCCACGATCGAGGTCGGGAACGCAACGGGGCGGAATCCCGCGCGGCTCTTCGGCGCCTTGTCGTAGAGCTTCCCGCTGTACAGCTCGGCCTGGTTCCGGCGGACTCGCAGAAGCCGCGCGTCCAGGTCGACATCGCGACGGCGGAGCGCAGCCAGTTCACCGAACCGCAGCGTGGTGAACGCGGTCACCAGGACTAGCGCCCGCCACCGGGGCGCGATGGCATCAGCCGCGGCGAAGACCTCGGCGACGGACAGGACCGGCCGCTCGGGGACGTCGTAGGTGTCGGCGCCCTTGACCCGGCACGGGTTGCGCTTGATCAGCTCGTCGTCCACAGCGGTGTTCATGATGGCCCGTAGCATCTGGTACGCCTTGACCACGGTGGGCTCACCGACGCCGGACTCCAGCAGACGAGTCCTCCAGGTACGCACCCGCGCCGGAGAGATCTCCACGACGAACCTCGGGCCGAGGGTCGGCATGATGTGCAGCCGGAGCGCCGTCTCATACCGCTCCCGAGTGGTCTCCTCCAGCTTGCGCTCCTTGAGCCAGCGGGTGGCGTACTCACCGAAGTTCACCTTCCCGGCGTCCGGGTCGACCCACTTCTCACGGGTGATGTCGGCTTCGAGCTGACTCAGCCTGACCTCGGCGTCGGTCTTGGTGGCATACGTCATCTCGTCGGGCCGCAGCTCTCCGGTCAGCGGATCGCGGTAGCGGACCTGCCAGCGGCCGGAGGGGAGCTGACGGACGGAGCCGAAGCGGCGACGGCTGTTCTTCTTACTGGCCATCAGGCGGCGTTCCTGTTCATGGTGGAGCGGCGGACGGGGATGGGCTGCACGGTGTTCTCGGCGATGAACTGGGCGACGGCCGACGCCGGGATGCGGACGTGCCGGCCGACCTTGACGAAGGCGATCCGGCGTTCTTCGATCAACCGGCGGGGAAAGCGCTCTCCGCTCGTCTTCCAGGTGCCGAGCATTTGGGCGACCTCGGCGACGTTGAGCAACTGTTCCCGGGGCGTGGAGGAAGCCAGCCCGGGCTCCGATACGAGGTTGTTCCTTCGGCGAGTGGACGGCCCCGTGATGGAGTCCTGTTTGGGGTCGGTGTGCGGCGGCGTGGCCGGTGCGCGGCGATTGGCCAAGGTGCCCTCCTGCGGCGGAATGGGCCGGGAGGCGTGACAGAACTGACAGAACCCCGCGCAATGGGCTCTGACCTGTGGTTTTGTTCATGATCGCTGCTCTGACAGAACCGGTAAAAACTCTGACAGAACCTCGGTGGGCGGGGTTGTGTCACGGCGGGCGGGCCTGTGACAGAACCGGCGGGCGGGGGGTTCTGTCAGAGTTTCCGGAGGTTTTGTCAGAGCGGCGATGTCGGGTGTTTCCGCAGGTCAGTGGCCTTGCCAGGGGGTTGTGTCAGTTGTGTCAGCCCCCTGGGGTTCGGGGGTGGGTCAGGGGGCGAGGTGGGGGTGGGCCTGGTAGCGGGGGGACTTGGGGCGGCCGCCCTTGCCGGAGCGCGGGGGCGGGGGCAGCATCCGCAGCCAGCCGTGTTCCTCCAGGAGTTCCAGGGCGGGGTCCAGGTCGGAGACGTTGGCGAAGTCGGCGCGGGAGACAGCGCGGAACAGGTCGCGCTTGGTGAAGGCGCCGGCCGCCGGGTTGGCACGCAGGTGGTCCAGGAGAGCGCGGGCGGCGTCGCGGGCCGGGTCGGCGCCCATGGCGTCGAAGACGTGCAAGGCGTGGATGGTGAAGTAGTCGCCCAGGCGGGTGGCGGCGGCCATGGTGGCGGCGTCGATCGGCCGGCGCCACCCGTCGGTGGGGTGGGTGGCGAGGTGGAGGAGTCCGGCGAGGCGGGCGACGGCGCCGTCGCGCTTGCTGGCCCACTTCACGATCGGGGCGAAGCTGCGGCCCTTGGCAAGGCGGGATTCGGTGACCTTCTGGAACGCGAGGAGGACGGCATCGGCCTCAGACGTGAGCTGGAGGACGGCCGGGTCGGTCCAGTCGGCGAGTTCCTTGGTGAGGCTGGTGAGCTTGTCGGTGTAGGTGTCGGCGACCTTGTCGGGGATCTGGTCGGGGTCGAGCCTGCGGTGCCCGACGAGGGAGACGGGGACGGCGTAGAGGTAGCGGGCGAGCAGCCCGCGGCCGTCGGCGCCCTTGACCTTGGCGATGGCCTCCAGGACCTCGGGCTGGATGGCCAGGCCCATGGTGACGGCGGGCCGCTCGATGTACTGGGAGTCCCGGCTCTGCCGGTTGACGCGGACCATGTCCCCGGCGTGGCCCTTGAGGAAGATGGTCATGTCCGGCGGCCCGGAGTACAGGCCCGCGATGATGTCGAACACGCCGCCCTCGGGGCTCATGATGGCGATCCGGCCGCCCTGCTCGGCGAGGAGGGTGGCCAGGGAGGACTGGGTGGCGTCGTCGGCGATGAGCTGGGTGGCGGCCGGGACGGTGACGGCCTCGGCGTCGCGGGCGAGAGCCAGGGCCTCCAGGGTGGCCTTCTCCCGGTCCTCGGGGTCGGCGCCCGCGGCCTTGGTGGCGGCCCGCTCGGCGGCCGCGCGCAGCATGCGCTGGGTGGCCTCGGCTTCGGTCTTGCGGATCGCGCTGGAGGCCTGCAGTTCCTTCTCGACCTGCATGATGGGCTTGGTCATCAGGTCGAACACCGCGCTCTTGCGGTTGCCGGGCGGCAGGGCGACGGCGGTGTAGATGTTCAGCGGCTCGTGCCAGCGGCCGCGGATGCGGACCACGACCCGGCCGCCGGCGGCGGCCGCGAGGCAGGCCAGGGCCAGGCACCCGGCGAGGTCGGCGGGCGTCTGCGTCTCCTCCGCGACGGCGGCCACCATCTCGCCCAGCCAGCCGGGCAGGGCGTCGGTGGGGAACGCGGGCAGCTCGCGGGACTCCCCGAGCGGGATCGGCTCGTCCCACGCCTCCGGCCGGGCGGACGGCTCCATGTCGTCCTCCCAGCCGTCGCGGAACAGCGGGCCGGCGCTGTCGTGCGGGTGGTCGTCGGAGCGCGGTGCGGGGACGGTCAAGACTCCTCCAGGTGCGTGGTCGTGGTGGGGGCAGGTTGGGGGCGGGGTCGGGGGAGGCCGGAGCGGCGCTGTTCCGGTCTCCCCCGGGCGGTGGCGGGTGTCAGGCGGCGGTGTTGAAGCCGCGGGCGACCGCGCGGGTGGCGTAGTCGCGGGGGACGCCGACGTGGACGGCGGCGTCGATGAGCTGGTCGCCGAGGGTGTCGAGGTCGCACGGGCCGGGGCAGTTCGTGTGCTGGGCGGCGAGGAAGCGGGCGGCGCCGAACGCCTGGGAGCCGGCGCCGCTCTTGCGGCGGCCGCGGATGAGTTCCACGCCCCGGGCCAGGCCGGTCTGGACGTAGCGCTCGGTGTGGCGGCAGCCGTGGTCCGTCGTGCGGGTCCACCCGCCGTCGGGGGTGGAAGACACCAACCCCTCCCCCGACGGCGCGGGGTTGGTGTCTTCCTTGGCCGCGAGGGCGCGGACGGCGTCGGGCAGATCCACCGCCGTGCCGGTGCCGGTGCCGTACCACCGGGCGTAGGCCATGGCGGACTTGATGTCCACGCCGGGGCGCACGGAGTTGGCGGAGCGCATGACGCCCCGGTAGATCCAGTGCTCGCCCCGGGTGGTGGGCACGGTCAGGGTGGCGGGCAGCGCGGCGCGGGCCCAGTCGACGGCGTCGGCGCTGTCGAGGTCGAGGACGGTGACCTTGGCCCCGGCCGGGTGGTAGGCCACGGCCTCGGCCTCCCGCCACGCGCGCAGCCAGTGCGGGCTGGTGACGATGGAGGGGTTGGAGGTGGCGGCGGCCCACCCGTGGCACGGCCTGGGGCACTCGCAGGGGCCGGGGAACTTCATGTTCGGCCGGCCGCCGCACGCGTTGCCCGTGCAGGCGCGGCAGTTGCCGACGGGCAGCTTGCCGTCGCGCAACGGCACCACGGGCAGGGCCCGATCGGTGAGGTCGAGGGCGAGACGGACGATGGGCGGGAAGGGGTAGTGGCCTTCTCGCGGGCTGATGATGCGGTGGCTGCGGGACAGGCTGAACGGAACGTCGGACATGGGTTCCTCGCCTACGGCTGAAGGGGTGGGCAACAGGGCTGCCGAGGGTCCCGGCCTTGCGGCCGGGGCCGGGGCGGCGGGTGATTGGTGCTGCTCGGCGCAGACCTTGTGCGAGGGTCTGCGCTGCTCGTCGCGGAGAGGGGTGGGGCGCCCGCACCAGCGGCACGGGCGGTCGCCGGTGCGGTCGTAGTGGCGGGCATCGCGCCAGTCCAGGGCCGCCACCGCGCGGGGCCTAGGCGGCGGCGCGGGTGCGGAACGGGAGGACGGTGGCGAGGCGGACCACGGGTTCGGCGGCCGGGGTGGGGGCCGGTTCGCCACCGTCGGGCGGGGCCTGGCCGTCGCCGGTGGTGGCCCTGGTGGCGCGTTCGGCGGCGGATTCGGCGAGGACCTGCTGGATGGCGGCGGAGTCGGTGCGGGCGCCGCGCTGGGAGAGCAGGACGGGGACGGCGGCGGCGAGGCCGGGGCCGAACAGGACGGCGGCGACGGCGAGGTCGGTGGTGGTGCTCATGGGGTTCCTCCGGTGCGGGCGGCGGTGGCGAGGAGGTCGATGAGGTCGGTGCCGAGGGCGGCGGTGCGCTGCTCGATCGCGGTCCACGAGTCGGGGTCGATGTGGAGGAGGGCGGCGAGGGCGGCGGGGGCCCGGCCGTCGGCGGCGGCGGTGAGCGCTTCGCGCAGGTGGACGGCGGCGAGCGGGCGGATCGCGGCGGGGGTGGGCATCGCGGCGGCCGTCAGTGGCCGGTGACGATGCCGGCGAGGGCGGCGAGGAAGGTGTTCACCGGGTCGGCGAGGCCGGTGGAGGCGGTGGTGAAGCCGGACAGCCACAGGATCGCGGCGGTGCCGGGGCCGACCCGGCGGCCCTTGAGGAGGAGGGCGGCGATGACGGCGAGCAGGATGGTGACGCTGACGGTGACGGCCATGGCGGCGTCCTCTCGATGCAGTTTTGGTGACTGGGCGTCATGAGTGCGTGTGGGGCACACGGTCGGGCCGGTGTGTGACCCTGAGGCCGGTTCCGGGGCCCGGGGCGGGGGTTTGTGTGGCCCGCGCGTGTGCCCCACACGGGCCACACGGGCAGGTCAGAGGGCCACACAGGCCCGTGTGCCCCACACGGGCGTGTGTGGGCCTGTGTGACCCTTCACGTGTGGCCCTGTGTGGCCCTGGTTCGGCTACTTGCGGTAGCGATTGAGGGCGTCGGCGAGGGTGTGGGCGTAGAAGCCGGCCTTGGTGTCGCCGTCGATGCGGACGGTGCCGGCGCCGGGCCGGGCGACGTCGACGGCGCGCAGGATCGCGTTGAGGTCGGTGCCGAGGGTCTGGGCGTCGACGCCGAGCGCGGCGGCGAGGTCGGCGATGAACATGCGGTCCCCGCCCTTGTTCGTGATGGCGGCGTGGGCGCGCACGAGCAGTCCGGGGGCGGGGTCGGTGACCGGCTCGTAGACGCTGTCCGCGTCGTCCTGCTCCGGCTCGGGTACCGGAGCCGCGGTGGGCTTGGGGGTGGTGCGGTTGTAGGAGAGGTTGAGTCCGAGCCCGGTGGTGCGGTCTTTGAGGAGCCGGTTCCGGGCGGGCCGCGGTTCGGTGGAGCCGTGGTTGTAGGAGAGGTTGAGCCCCTGCGGCCGCGCCCGGCCGGCGCCGGTGTCCGCGCCGTCGCTCGCGTCGGTCTCTGCCTCGGTGCTCGGGGTGGGCTTGGTCCAGAGCCAGCCCGCGCGGTCCGGGTCCCACCGGCGGGCGTAGTCCTCGCCGGCCGCAACGGCGGACACCTTGTCCAGGGCCGGCCTCAGGTGGTTGGTCGCCAGGATCGCTTCGCGGACCTGGGAGGGGCTGGTCTTCCAGGTCTTGAACGGGGTGGGGGCGAATCCGTCGGCGCCGCTCGCGCCAATGACGCCGGTGCCCTTGGCGTTGAGCTGGCGGGTGTCGACCTTGGCACGGGGGAACATCTTCAGCAGGTTGTTCCCGGCGCTCTCACCGCTGGTGAGGGCGACGCCGACCGGGGAGAACTTGCGGACCTCGGTGTCACCGAGCGCCGAGACGTTACCGTCCACGGCGGTGAGGACGAACCGGACGGCCATGGCGCGGGTGGTGCGCATGGCCTTGCGGACCGCCTCGCGCAGGTCCTTCATGACCTGCGGCGCGGTGGGCTTGATCGACAGCAGTTCGGCGCCTTCGTCGACGACCACCATGATCTGCGGCAGGGACGGGGAGACGGGCAGAAGCGTGGTGTCCTCGCGGTCGAGGAGGTCCTGGTACTGCTGCTGGCGGGCGGCGTTGATCCGCAGCGCGGCCTCCATGAGGCGCAGGGCCTCGGCGGGGGTGGAGGCGATCCAGTCCACGCCCGGCCGGGTGCCCTTCGGGGCGGGGGTGGTGCCGGCCTGCGCGGCCTTCAGCCCCTGGGCTTCCAGGTAGGGGCGCATCCAGGGGATGCCGACCGCGCCGGCCTTCAGGTCGATCACCCACGTGACGACGTCGGTGCAGCGGGCGAACCCGGTGAGCACGCCGTCGACCAGGTTGGACTTGCCGGATCCGGGCGGGCCGAGCAGCAGCGCGCACGCCTCCCGCAGGAACACCTGCACGGGGTCGAGGTTGGGGAGCATGCCCCAGGGGATGCCGGTCATGATCGACAGTGGCGAGTAGTCGGCCGGGTAGTTCTGCACGTTGGCCATGCCGTTGACGGTCGGGATGTCCAACACGACGCGGCCTTGGATGTTGCCCTCCTCCACGGCGATCACGCAGCCGAGCGGGAGTTTCGCGTCTCCGGCCATGGCGCGGGCCTTCGCGGCGATCTGGTCCCACGTCGCGGTCCCGCCGGGCAGTTCAGCGGCGAGTGAGTAGCCGCCGCCGGTCTTCCAGAACTCGACCGCGAATACCCGGGTCTGCACCCCGGCGACGCGCCGGATGCGCTCCTCCCACTCGCGGGCGATCGCCCGGCGGCGGTGGTCGAGGGCGTCGGCGGCCTTCACGGCCTGGGGGGAGAGGGCGAGGCGTTCCTCCTCGGCGGCTTCCTCGTGGACGGCGGCGGTGGAGGCCATCGCGCCGATGCCGACCCCGATGCCGGCGAGGGTTCCGGCGGCGGCCCAGGAGAGGGGGCCGGTGTGCATGGCCCAGGCGGTCCAGCTGCCGGCGAGCAGCCAGGACGCGGCGCGGGTGGTGACGGACATGGCGGTGAGGCGGCGGCGCACGCTCCAGCCGATGCCGTGCCCCAGGGCGCCGGCCGCGCCGACGGCGAGCGGCAGGGTCTCGGGCATCCCGGTCGCGGCGCCGAGCAGGGCGACCGCGCCGGCGCCGGTCGCGGCGGAGAGGGCGCCGGTGATGGGGCCGTGCGGCGCGGCCCAGTCCAGCGGCACTCCCTTCGCCGGGCGTGGGGTCTTGGGCTGCTTGGGCCGGTCGCGGGTGGGGGTGTCGGCGGGGAGGTTGGTGAGGTTCAGGTTCTCGACCACGAGAGGACTCGTCTCCAGGTGTGGGCCGGGGCGGGCCGCAGAGGTGCGGCCCGCCCCAGGGCGGGAAGAGCAGGTGGTGGTGGAACTTGGGCCTACGACGCGGCTAGTTGTTGGTGGTGTCCCACTTGTCCTCGCCGTTGCGGGGGTCCTCGTGGCGGCGGATGTCCTGCTCGTGGACGTCCCGGAAGATCGGGCCGACCTCGCCCCCGGCCAGGCTCGCCATCTGGATGGTGATGTAGACCTCGTTGAAGGCCTCGCCGACCGCGGGCTCCAGCGGGAACTCGGTGTCGGCCTTCTCCGCCAGGATCTTGAAGACGTTGGCGATGGACTGGAGGGCTTCGGGCAGCTCCTCGCACATCTGGAGGACGGCCATCATTCCGTCGGGCTCGAAGGTGTGGGCCAGGGCCTCCATCTCGGCGGCGACGGCGGCGAAGCTGAACGTGGCGGTCATGGGCTCTCCCAGAGACGACGTGGCGTTGCTGTCGGTCGAGTTGTGGTTGCGGGGCGCGCGCGGCACGGTGTCCGCGACGGCGGCGGCGGCGGTGTCCGTGCCGGTCTCGGCGCGGTCGAGGTCCTCGGCGGCCTGCAGGTCCGCTTCCAGCGCGGCCGCGATGGCCTGGTCCCGGCCGTCGCGCTCGGCGCGGGCGTTGTCGACCATGCGGGCGAACAGCCGACGGCCGGGGTGCATCAGCCAGGGCGCACCCAGGCGGCGGCCGATCGGGGTGGTGACGGTGCCGAGCACGCCGACCGCACCGGCCAGCAGCGCGGCACCCGCCCACCGGGCCCAGTACCGCCACGCCGAGCGGCGCAGGCGCTTGCGGGCCGCGCGGGCGACCGCGCCCTTGCGCATCGCTACCCGCCGATCCCGCACTCGCTGATCCACCCGCCCGTCCTTCGCTTGCCGGCGGGCCATGAGCTGTCCCTCCCGGGCTTGGCGCTTGGCCGCCTTCGCCGCCTCTTTGGCGGAGCGGGCGGCGGGAGCGACGCCCGCGGTTGCCTGGTGGCCGGAGCGGGCGGCCTGCTTCGCCTGGGCCTTCGCGGCGCGCCGCTGGTCCGCGGCGGTCTGCTTCGCGGCGCGGCGGGCATCGCCGACGGTGCGACGGGCGGCCGTGTCCTGCGTGCGGCGATCCCGCACGCTCGGCGCGGCGGCGGACCGCTCGGCGCGGGCGGCCCGCACCTGCGCGGCCCGAACCCCCGCCGCCGACACCCCGCCCGACCGGGCCGACGGGATCCGCCCGGCCGCCGAACCACCGGCCCGACCCGCACCGCCACCGGCCGTACCCGGGGTGCCTTGCCGGGAGGTACGGCCGGCCGCGCCCGCGGTCGTGCCGGGCGTGCGGTGCGCGCCTGCCCGGCCACCGGAACCGGCGCCGGCGGGCGAACCGGTGGAACCGGCCGTGCCCGTGGTGCCGCGCTGGTGACGGCCCGCCAGGCCCCGCCCGCCACTGGCAGCAGCGCCGGTCGTCGGCGAGCGGTGCCCGCCGGCCCCCGGGGCACGGGAGGTCGAACCGGTGGAGCCGGTGAACCTGTTGGCGGTCTGGCCGCCGGTGCGCTTGGACGTCTTGGAGGCGGGGGTGCGGCGGGAGCGGGCCCGCAGTGCGGCCACCCCGGTCGCGGTGGCCGCACCGCCCGCGAGCAGGGCCAGAGCCAACGGCCCACCCGCCAACGCGGCGGCGGAGACGGCGGCGATCGTGGTGTTGCCGGTGGCCACCGCCAGCGGAATCACCGGGAGGCCGCCCCGAGTGTGGGCCAGGCGCGGGCTCTGCCGCGACTCGCCCGACGGCGTGGCCTGCTGCTCGGTCGGGGCGGCGAGGGGCTGGGTCGGAGCGTCGTGGAACGTGCCGGTGGACGGCGGGGCGAGGGTGTCGGACACGGGTACCTCCTCTCAGGCACCGGCCGGGGCGATGGCGTCGCCCTCGGCGGTGCGCTCGACCACGTCCTTGGGCAGGTCGCGGTGGGTGAGGGTCACAGGGGCGCCGGTCTTGGCGAGGCGCCGGGCGAGGGCCATGGCGACGGTCGCGGCGCGGTGGCGGCCACCCGCGCAGCCGACCGCCACCGTCAGCGGTGCGTCGGTCGGCCCGGCGTCGAACGCGTCGACGACCAGGGCGGCGGCCGTGATGGCCTCCCGGATGCCCGGGGTCCCCATGACGGCCCGGCGCACGGGCAGGTCCTCGGCGCTCTGGTAGCGCAGGGTCGGGTCGACGTGCGGGTCGCGGAAGTGCCGGCGCAGGTCGAGCACGAGGGTGGCGTCCTGGGGCGGGGCGCCGTGCAGGTACCCGAAGCTGACGACCCGGATTTCGGTCACGGACATGACAGGGTGATCCCTTCGCTGGTGGAGCGAGAGAAGCCGAGGGGGAGGGGTCAGGCCGCGAGGGCGGTGCCGTCCGCGCACGGCAGACAGGTGCCAAGGTGCGCGGGGAGCACGTATCCGGCGTCGCGGCCGCAGCCGGGGCAGGTCCGGCGGGCGGCGTTGGCCTTGGCGAGGGCGGCGGCCCTCGCGGGGGTCATCGGCCGCACGGGCTTGGCCAGGGCGAGGCGGTAGAGGAACGCGGGGCGGGTGCCGCCGAAGCGGGACCGCCAGAGGATCTGACCGGCCACGGGCTGGCCGCCGGGGCGAAGGCCGCGGGCGCGGAGCTGGCGGCGGGTGAGGTAGCCGGTCGGGGCCATCCGCCACGGGTAGGTGGGGGTGCCGCCGTGCCGGTCACCGGCCGGGTCCCAGAAGCGCGGGCGTCCCACGGTCAGGCCCAGGTGGTGGCGGGCTCGGGCAGGTCGTAGTAGCCGACCAGCTCGATGGGGACGCCGTAGGCAGTGCCGGTGACGATGAGCCAAGCCAGTGTGCTGCTGTAGCTGTGCTTGTGGTTGACATCGGCCGGGCTCAGGCAGAGCGCGTCGCGCCACTGCTCGAACTGGTCGAGGCCGTCGTGCAGGGACAGGCGCACGCCCCATGCCCAGGTGCCGGCCGCGCTGATCTCCCGCAGCTCGGGGGACGGCGTGGGCAGGCTCCGGTGGGCGGTGAGGATGGCCAGCAGGGCGCCGGCCGCGCCGATCTGGCCGGTGGTGGTCTCGGTGCTGGTGGTCACGATGCCTGCTCCTCGCTGGTGGTCGTGGTGGTGGCGGGGACGGCGTGCAGGGCGGGCCGCTCCGACCGGCCGGCACGCTGTTCCTGGTAGCGGGCGGCGACCCATCCGGCCGACCAGCCGGTCAGCTCGACTGCGCGGCGCTGCGGCAGGCCCAGAGCGGCGGCGGCCTCTACGGTCATCCGGGCCATGTCCTCGGGCAGCCGCTCGGTCACGGCCGGCGCGGAGAGGAGCTCCTGCCGCAGCCGCTCGCTCGCCTCGCGGGCCTGCCGCTCCCGCTCCTCGCGGTCGGCCCGCTCACGGCGCTCACGCTCGCTCGCCTCGCGCTCACGACGCTCGCGCTCGTCCCGCTCGGCGGCCTCCCGCCGGGCCTGCTCGTCGCGCTCGGCCTGCTCGCGCTGGTCCCGCTCGTCCCGCCCCTCGCGCAGCATCCGGGCTTCATGCTCACGCTGCTCGCGGGCCATGCGCTGGTCGTGCTCACGGCGCTCACGGTCGCGTCGCTCGGCCGCGTCGAACTCCGCCAGGCGGTCTTCGCGTTCCTGCCGGCGCGTCTCCTCGGCACGGCGTTCGCGCTCCGCCCGCTCGGCGCGCTCGGCCGTCTCACGGGCGGCCAGCGCGATGGCGATCGCACGCCGGTAGGCCAGCGAGGTCTCCGCCGTGACGATCAGCAGCAGGGGCGCCACCGAGTGGACCGCCACCCCGACCCGGTCACCGTCGAGAGCCGACTGACCGATGTTGAGCAGCACGGTCATGAGGCCGGTCATCCAGCGCAGTACCGTCGGCCAGCGGCCGCCGTCGCCGCCGAGCCGGGCCAGCGTGGCGTCCATGCGGACCACGATCACCACGGCCGCGTCCACGACCAGTGGCAGGATCGGCGCCGTCCACTCCCAGTCCTTCGGGCTGTGTCCGGCCATGAGCGGGGTCACCGTGAGCACGCTGTAGAGCACCGCGCCGAGCGTGATCGTCCATGTCCCGACGCTCAGCGCCCGCTCGGCGGACCGGATCTGTGCGGGGGTCGTCGGCACCTTCATCGCGGCCCCCGATCCTGCCGCCGTGAGCGGCCGGTGAGCGCGCTCGCCGAAGGCGTGAGCGCCGTGAGCACGGTCTGAGCGATCACGCCGCCACCCGCTCCACGTTCGCGGTACGGCGGATGACGGCCGGGCGCCGCAGCGGCACCGGCGCCGCCTTCATGAGCGCGGTGGCGAAGGCGGCCAGCTCCGGGTCCTCCCGGTGCAGATCCACCAGGACGTCGTGTGCGGCGTCCATTCGGGCGTCGCGCTCGACGTCGTTCTCTCCGGGCACCCCGGTGAACAGCCGGGTGAAGTCCGAGTCCACGCCGAGCGCCAACTCGGCGAACTCGGCGCCATCCAGGGCCGTCTGGCCTGCAACAATCGACCTCACGGGTCTACCTCTTCTCTAGTGCCGCATCAGACAACGTTCGCCTCGTTTCTGATGCACCGTCTGGTTGCTGTGCTGATGGGCGCCGGACGGTCAGAATGATCACGTGGCTGAACGCGTGCAGGTCCGTGAGATCGATGACGACGAGGGCAGGCGGTTG
>NZ_JBHVWC010000108.1:0-22202 GCF_042882445.1 Kitasatospora sp. NPDC058218
CACACCCTCCCGGTCGGTGGTGTGGTCGTCCGCGAAACGACGGTCACCCGTCGCGTCCGGCACGTACTTCACACAGACAACGATCCTCAAGCTCATGAGCGGTTCTCCTGATACGGGTGCACTGGTCCATGGCCTCAGGTCATGCCCAGGGTACTGAGTGCCAAGTCCGGCCCGGCCACGCCCCGCGCGGGGCGGGCACCACCTGGACCGGCATGCCGTGTCGGCTCTCTTCGACTGGCGTCAGAGGCTCGTCTCAGAGAATACGGCACTCAGTACCCCGCGTAAAGGAACTCAGTACCCTTCGGCCGTCCGCCGGTCGCCCCCGGGCCCGCCGCAAGCTTTCCGCAAGCATCGTCCAGGACTCGTCATGGAATCCGCCAGACCGCCCGGGCAGACCCCCTCCGGGGCCACCGGACCGGGGCCCCGGACCGGGATCAAGGAGGGGGATCGGCATGACCTTGGTGCACGGGAAACAGGAGACCACACCCGGCGGCCACCGGCCGTGGGCGACGCTGCCGGACTGCAAGGAGGTGCTGGTGGTCGTGCACACCGCGGTGTACGGCCAGCGGCTCCACGACATCTACTCGCTGCTCGGCTCCGACCTCCGGGTGAACGTGCAGTTCACCGTGGCGCCGCACGCGTTCAACGGGGGCGCGCAGGCACACATCCGGCTGCTCGGCGCCCCCGTGCTGCCGTGGGCGCAGGCCGTCCGGCGCGAGTTCGACCTGGTGCTCGCCGCCGGCTCGCAGGGCCTGGAGCACCTGCGCGGCCCACTGGTCCGGCTGCCGCACGGCGCCGGGCACATCAAGCTCTCCCGGGCGGCCGGCGCCGACGGCGAACGCTCCGTCAGCGGCCTCGGGGCGGAGTACGTGACCTGGAACGGCCGGCTCGTACCGGAGGCGTACGCGCTGGCGCACCGGGACGATCTGGCCGAGCTGGGCCGCGGCTGCCCGCAGGCGCTGCCGATCGCCGAGGTGGTCGGCGACGCCTGCCACGACCGGATCGCCGCCGCGCTGCCCGCCCGCGCGCACTACCGGGCCGCGCTCGGGCTGCGGCCCGGCGAGCGGCTGGTCCTGGTCTGCTCCACCTGGGGGTCGGGGTCGCTCTTCACCCGGCTGGACGCCGTCCTGCCCCGGCTCGCGGCGGAGCTGCCCCGGCACGGCTACCGGACGGCGCTGCTCGTCCACCCGAACGTGGCCGCCGCGCACGGCCAGTGGCAGGTCCGCTCCTGGGCGACGGCCACCGCGCGGGGAGCCGTGACGGTCCTCCCCCCGGAGGTGGACTGGCGGCCGCTGCTGGTCGCCGCCGACTTCATCATCGGCGACCACGGCTCGGTCACCCTCTACGGCTCGATGACCGGCGCACCGATCCTGCTCGCCGAGTACCCGCACCGCGACGTCAACCCGCGCTCGCCGGGAGCGCTGCTCGCCCGCACCGCGCCCGCACTCGCCCCCGGCCACCCGCTGACCGGCCAGCTCGACTACGCGGCCGAGCAGTACCGGCCCGAGGAGTACCGCGCCATCGCCGACCGGATCACCTCCGAGCCCGGCCGGTTCGACCACAACATGCGGCGGCTGCTCTACCGGATCCTCGGTCTGGGCCAGCCCGCGCACGCACCGGAGCCGCCCGCACTGGCGCTGCCCGCCCCGCTGCCCACCCCACCGGGCGGCCCGCTGGACGGCCTGCCGGCGCCGCTCCCGCTCGGCTCCGGGCGGGCGTGACCGTGGCCGCACTGCACACGGTCCGACTCGCCCCGGCCGACGGCGCCGCGCCGTCGGCCGGGCTCCCCGCCGCCCTGTTCGAAGCCCGGATCCACTCCCCCGCGGGCGTCTGCCACGGCCTGCTGACCAGCTGCCTGCCGCCGGGCGCGGGCGACGGGCAGCCGCGTCCGGCCTTCGTCGACGAGCACCTGGCGCTCGACCTGACCGGTCCGGACGCCACCCGGTGGCGCCACCACGCCGACGTCCTCCACCTCGGCAGCCTCACCCCGCACGACGCGCGGCAGGCGCTCGACCGGCTCACCGAGGTGCTGCGGGCCCACCCCGGCTGCGCGGTGGCCACCGCCGACTGCGGCGCCGGGGCGGTGCTCGTCCTGGCCCGCACCGGGGGGCGGCTCGCGCTGCGGCTGCGGGACGGCACGGGCAGCCCCCGCTCGTCCTGGCAGCGGCTGGCGGTCGGCTCGCTCGCGCACGCCTGGCTGGCGGCGGGGCGCGCACTGGCCGAGATCACCACGCTGGCCGCCTCGGCCTACTACTCCTACGAGGTGCTCGACAGCGTGCTCAGCCCTCCGCAGCGCCTGCCGCACCGGCCGCCGGCCTCTCCGGCGGCGGAGCGTCCCGTCCCGTGGCGCCGCTCCGGTGCGCCGCACCGCCCCGGTCCGGCGCACCGCCCGCCGCCGGACCGGACGGCGGCGGACCGGACGCTACCGGCGACCCGCCCGGTCGGGGGGTGAGGCCGGCGCCCCTCTCCAGCGCCCCGATGCGGTCGGCCACCCTGGCCGCATCGGGCGCGCCCAGCTCCCGGTAGAGCGCCAGCGAGGCGCCGAACCGCTCCGCCGCCTCACCGGCCCGGCCGTCCACCCGGGCCAGCTCGCCGCCGAGTTCCAGCACCCGCGCCTCCCAGCGCCGAGCACGGCCGGAGCGGAACTGTGCGAGCGCCTGCGCGTAGCACCGCTCGGCGCGGCCGTACGCGCCGAGCACGGTGTGCGCCTGCCCGAGGAAGGCGAGCGCCCGGGCGGCCTCGTACGGGGCCCGGACCTCGGTCAGCTCGTGGTGCGCCGCGGTGATGACCTCGACGGCCCGCGCCGCACGACCGGAGGCGAGCAGGACGTCGCCGAGTGCCAACCGGGCGAGCGCGGCGCCCCGCGGATAGCCCTCCGCCTCCCGCAGCCGGACCGCCTCGTGCAGGCAGTCGGCGGCCTCGCCGAGCCGGCCCGCCGTTCGATGGGTCTGGCTCAGGCCGTAGAGCGCGTCCGCCTGCCCGAGCCGGTCCGCCGCCGTCCGGGCCAGCTCCAGTGCCTCGGCGAACCAATCGGCCGCCTCCGCGTCCTCGCCAGCGTTGCGCAGGCCGTTGCCGCCGGAGGTCAGCATCCGCAGCTCCCCGTCCCGGTCGCCGGTCGTCCGGGCGGCCACCAGGCCGAGCCGGTGCGCCTCGACCCAGAGCTGGGCCGGGCGCAGCCGCAGGAACAACGGCCACATGGCGTCGGCCAGTTGCCAGACCAGCGTCGGCCGGCCGGTCTCCGCCGCCCAGTGCAGTGCGGCGGCCAGCCGGGTCGTCTCCCCGTCCAGCCAGCCGAGCGCCTCGGCCTCGTCGCCGAACTCCCGGGCGCCGACCGGCCGGCCGCTCCCGTAGTCGCGGCGCAGCGTGCGGTGGGTCGGCGTCACGAGCGCCTCGGCGGCGGTGGCGCAGGCGAGGTACCAGTCGAGCACCCGTCCTGCGGCCGCCAGGCCCTCCGGTGCCAGGCGGACCGTTTCCGCACAGGCCCGCGCGTGCAGCTTCACCAGGTCGTGGAAGCGGAAGCCGCCGCTCACCTCCTCCAGCAGGTGGACGTCGATCAGCCCGTCCAGCAGCCGGGCCGCCTCGCCTGCGGGAACACCCCCCACCACGCGGACGACGTCCGGGGTGAAGACCGGGAACGGCAGCAGGCCGAGCAGCCGGTAGAGCCGGGCCGCGTCCTCCTCCAGCACCTCGAAGGACGCGTCCAGGACGTTGCGCACCGTCTCCCCCTCCACATCCAGTGCCGCCAGCCGGTCGGCCTCGTGCCCGAGCGCCTCGGCGGTGACGGCGAGCGCCTGGACCGGACGCGCCGCGATCCGGGCCGCGGCCAGGCAGACCGCCAGCGGCAGCCCGGCGCAGCGCTCCACCACCTCGGCGGCCGCCGCCCGTTCGCGGGCCACCCGCTCCTCGCCCACCCGCTGGGAGAGCAGCCGTGCGGACGCCTCGTCCGGCAGCAGCCCCAGCGGCCGGAAGACCGCGCCGTCTATCCCCAGCCCGGTCAGCCGGCGCCGGCTCGTCACCACCACCAGGGCATGCTCCGAACCCGGCAGCAGCGGTCGGACCTGGGCGGACGTCGAGGCGTTGTCCAGCAGCACCGCGATCCGGCGCTCCGCCGCCAGCGACCGCCAGAGCGCCGCGCCCTCCGCCAGGTCACCCGGCACCGGCGCGATCCCGAAGGCCCGGAGGAAGGCCCCCAGCGCCTCCGCCGGATCCGCCGGACCGCCCGGGGCGTGCCCGCGCAGGTCGGCGTACAGCTGGCCGTCCGGGAACCGCCCCGCCAGGCCGCGCAGCCACTGGGCGGCCAGCGCGGTCTTGCCCACCCCGGCCGGGCCGGTCACCACCAGGGTGACGTCCGCCGGCTGCGGCGCATCGCCCAACGACCGGTCCAGTGCGGCGAGATCGGCCTCGCGGCCGACCAGTCTGCGTGGCACCGGCGGCAGTTGGCGCGGCACCGGGAGCGCGACGGCCGCGGCGGCGGCCGGATACAGGTGCACTCCGCCGTGGATCGCCCCCGCCTGCACCACCGAACCGTCCACCCGCCCACCGGCGACCGCGTTCACCTGACCCGGCGGCGCACCGCTGCCGGCCGTTCCCGTCCGTGGTTCCACTGGCTCCCCCTACCCGCAGACCGACGCGTCCGAGTGGCAGGGCCGTGAAGTGTGATCAATCCGTGTGATCAATTACCTTGCGGCCAGTACCACATGATTCACAGTCATATCGAGAATATGACGGAACCTCCACTTGCAGAAGAAGGCGGGTGGTATGGCAACGGCCCCCGAAAGCGTGCGATGCTCACCTGCGACACAGCAAGCTGGTAGCCAACCGGCGGGGGGCGTCACCGTGGAGTTCCATCTCCTGGGTTCAGTTGAACTATCGGTAAACGGAAGGCTGTTGTCGATCCGCTCGGACAAGCGGCGACGGCTCCTCGCGGCACTGGCACTGGACGTCGGCCGCCCGCTCTCCCACGAGTCCCTGGCCTACCGGCTCTGGGACGAGGAGCCGCCGCCGAGCGCCGTGGCCAGCATCTACAGCCATATTTCACACATTCGGAGCACACTGCGCCTGGCCGTCGAAGCCGAAGGGCTGCGCGGCGCCCACGAGATCCCGTCGGTCGACAGCCAATCGCACACGTACACCCTGCGAACGGATCCGCAGCAGATCGACTGGCACCGCTATCTCGACCTTTCCCGCCAGGCCCGCCTCCTCGCCGACAACGGCGAGGACCACCAGGCCCGCACCGTGCTCAGCCGTGCCGAGGAGCTCTGGCGCGGCGAGCCCCTGGCCGGCGTCCCCGGAACCTGGGCGCAGAGCACCCGCACCACCATGGCCGACCAGCGCCTGGCCACCACCCTGCTGCGCGTCGAGATCGAGCTCCGGCTCGGCCGCTTCACCGACCTGATCCCCGAGCTCACCGTCCTGCGCGAGGGGCGCCCCACCGACGAACGCCTCGCCGCCCACCTGATGGCCGCCCTCCACGGCGCCGGACGGCAGGCCGAGGCCCTCGCCGTGTACCCGGCCGTGGTCCGCCTCCTGCGGGCCGAACTCGGCACCGGGCCGGGCCCCGAACTGGCGCGCCTGCACGAGCAGATCCTGAACGGCACGCCCTCGACGGAGCTGCTCGCCCGCCCGGACCCGCCGAGGGCCCGGCCCGGCCGGCGGCCGGCCGGGCCGAGCACGCTCCCCGGGCAGCGGCACATGATCGGACGGGAGGACGAACTCCGGCGGCTGCTGGACGGACCGGCCTCCGACCTCCGCGGCGGCGGCATCGTGACGGTCTCCGCGATCCTCGGCATGGCCGGGGTCGGCAAGACCACGCTCGCCCTGCACGCGGCCGACCTGATGCGCGAACGGTTCCCCGACGGGCACGTCTACCTGAACCTCCGCGCTCACGCCGGGAACCAGCGCCCGCTCGCCACCGAGGCGGCCGGAACCATGCTGCTGAGACGCCTCGGCATGCCCGCCGCGGCGATCCCGCTCGACGCCGAGGAGATCTTCGGACTCTGCGCCGAGACGCTGGCCTCGCAACGCGCCGTCGTCGTGCTCGACGACGCCTCCAGCGCGGCACAGATCCGCCCGCTCCTGCCCCCGCTGCCGACCTCGCTGGTCCTCGTCACCAGTCGACACCGACTGGCCGAACTCCCCGGCTCCAGACCGGTCTTCCTCGACGTCCTGACGGTCGACGACGCCGCCGCCCTGTTCGTCAAGGTCGTCGGAGCGGAGCGCGCGGACGACCTCGGCCGCGTCGCCGAGATCGTCGACCGGTGCGGACTGCTCCCGCTCGCGATCGAGATCGCCGCCAGCCGCTTCAAGGCCCGTCCCTCCTGGACGTTGGAGCACCTGGCCCAACGCCTCTCCCGCAAGACCGGCCGCCTCGCCGAGATCCGCCACGGCTCCGAGAGCATCGCCCGGGCGTTCGAGGTCTCGTACCAGTCGCTGCCGGCCGAACAACAACGGGCGTTCCGTTTACTGGGGTTGTATCCGGGACCGGATATCGGACCGCATACGGCGGCGGCCCTCATCGGTCGGACGATCGACGACACGGATCACATTCTCGAAGCGCTCCTGCATTGCCACCTGCTCCAGGAAGTCGTTCCCGAGCGCTATCAACTCCATGATCTCCTACGGGAGTACGCGATTGTCCTGGCCCTCGCGGAGGGCGGAACCGATCAGGATTCGGCAATGCGACGCCTGCTCGGCTTCACCCTGCGCGCCGCCGACCGTGCGGACGGCCTGCTGTATCCCCGCAGATCACGCCTACCACTGCCACCTCTTGAGCAACTCATCGACTCGGAAGAGCTGTTGAGCGACCTCGACCTCACCTCGACCGAGGCCGCCCGGGCCTGGCTGGAGGCCGAGCACGGCGGCCTGACGGCCCTGGTCGCGCACACCCGACAGATCGGCCTCGGCGAGAGCAGCGCATGGCTCTCGCACGTCCTTGCGGGCCATCTGGACGGCGAGGCCTACTGGAGTGAGGCGCATGGCATGCACCAGGCCGCCGTCGCCCACTGGCGTTCGATGGCGAACGACCGCTGCGAGGCAAGGGCGCTGATCAATCTCGGCGCGACCCTCGCCAACGCCTCGCGCTACCCGTCGGCCGTGACGGCCGTGGAACGCGGCCTCGCGCTGGCCCGCCAGGAAGGGGACTCGGACGCCACCGCCGACGCGCTGAGCATCCTCGGACGGCTCCTCTGGCACCAGAGCTCACTCGACGAGGCACTCGCCCACCAGGAGGAGTCCCTGCGCATCCGCAGAGCGGCCGGCGACGACTGGAATTCCGCGCGCTGCCTCGCCAACATCGGCATCGTGCACAGCTCGCTCGGAAATTCCGATTCCGCCCTCTCGGCCTACCGGAGCGCCCTTCCACTCGCCCGCAGATTCCATGACAAGACCTTCGAGCTGCGTATCCTCAACAATATCGGTGATCTCCATCTCGGCGCTCGGGACCTGACCTCCGCGCGCTCCGCTTTCGAGCGCGTCCTCGCCATCGGCGAGGGTTTCATGTCGCATTTCGACCTCGCCGTGGTGAAGCTCAACCTGGCCGCCGCGCTCAGCATTCCGAAAGAGCTCGGACCGGCGATGACGCTCTACCGATCGGCTTTGACCACGTTCCGGTCGGTCGGCGCCATACGGCACGAGGCCGACGCCCTCAACGGGCTGGGCGACGCCCTCCGGGGCGCCGACCGGGCCGCCGACGCCCACGACCAGCACGCCATCGCCCTTGAGCTGGCCCGCTCCATCGGCGCAGCCCGCGAGGAGGCCGCAGCCCTGCGCGGGCTCGGCCGCTGCGAGACCGCCCTCGGCCTGGGTGGCGCCGCGCTCGACCACCTGACGGCCTCGTTGACCCTCGCCGAACGCGTCGGAGCCGGCGACGAGCGGGCCCTCGCCCGAGAAGCGCTGATGGAACTGCATCTCCACCGGGAACCGGAACACTGAAGTCCGATTGGCCTGCACTTCACCACCCGCGACTGACCGAGTTTGACTGCCTCGCTATCCATCGGACACCGAATGACTTCGAATGCGACGCAGTCCCGTACACGTGCCAGTGAATCAAACAGGGATTTGAGGCCCGGGGTTCGGCTCTGATAGAAAGACCGACGAGCGCGGCATTGGCCGTGCTCCGAGTCGTTTCTGAACCCCGGAGACAGCACAAAATGAACGCCATAGCCAAGCCCACCGACCACCGTATCGTCGCACCGGGCACGAATACCCTTCGGCCCGGCGACTCCGGATTCTTCTGGTGGATGCCCATCTGGTGCTGACGTCACGGCGCTGCCGGCCCCGACTCCGGGGGCCGGCAGCGCCGCGGGCTCGTGACCGCTCCGGGCCCACGACCGCCCCCGGCCGATGGGCGCGCGGGGCCGCCCGGGGCGCGGCACCCGCCCGTGCTACCCGCCCAGGGCGACGGCGGCCTCGGCGGTGTAGAGGCGGAAGGTCAGCGACTCCTGCAGGTAGAGGTCGACCGAGTCGGCGTCGTGCGAGAGGTAGCCGACCGAGAGGTCCTGGCCGAGGACGAGTTCGAAGTCGCCGCCCCGCGCCGACAGCAGGAAGGCGCCCTCGATGGCGGGGGCCCAGATGATCTCGCCGTCGAGGAGGCGGGCGATGTGCGCCGCGACGGGGTAGCCGTGGTCGCTGGTCTCGCTGACGGCGGTGAAGGCGTCGGCGCCGAGGAGGAGGGCGTAGGGCCCGCCGACACCGGCGAGGCGCAGGGCGGTCAGCGCCCGGCTGACGGTGTTCGGGTATTCGCGGACGTCTGCGGGGAGCTGGATCGCGGGGTTGCTCGCGCCGGCGCGGATGCCCTCGATGGCGGCGGCCCGGTAGCCCTCGAAGACGGCGCGGTCCTCGGCGAGGGCGATGGTGCGGGCCGCGTCCTTGACCGGCTGCCAGTCGGAGTCGCGGGAGCCGCGCTCGACGTCGTCGACGGCGTCGCGGCCGACGGTGAAGGGCACCCGGAGCTCGACGACGGGCTGGGAGTCGCGGGCGTGGGCGAGCACGCCGTCGGCGGGCGGAATGATGCCGGTCAGGTGACCGGTGCCGACGGCGGCGAGCGTGGTGCCCCCGGGGCCGGACACGTCCACCACCCGGCGGCCCGCGACGTGGAGCTTGAAGGTCTGCCTGGCCTCCTCCTCGATCTCCTCCCAGGCCGCGGCGGAGATGGGGGCCAGGTCGCGGTGCAGATTGCTCATGACGAAGGAGTCCCTTTCAGGCTGCCGATGCCGAGCGAGCCGTCGGCGGCGGCGGTACTGGAGCTGGCGGTCGGGGCGGCGTCGGTCGGGGTGGCGGCACCGGTCTCGGTCACGGCGGCCGCACCGGTCGGTGCGGGCGCGGGCGGCGGGTCGTCGAGGAAGTCGGCGGTCGGGACGAAGAAGAGCGAGCCGGTCACCGCCGTGGAGAAGTCGAGCAGCCGGTCGTGGCCACCGGGCGGGCGGCCGACGAACATGTTGCGCAGCATCTCCTCCGTCACCTCGGGGGTGCGCGCGTATCCGATGAAGTACGTCCCGAACTCGCCGCCCCCGCCGAAGGATCCGAACGCCATGTTGAAGCGCATGATCTGCCGCTCCTCGCCGTCCGGGCCGGTGACCGTGGTGAGGGCGACGTGCGAGTCGGCGGGCTTGGTCGCGTCGTCGAGCTCGATGTCGGTGAGCTTGGTGCGGCCGACGGCCCGTTCCTGCTGCTCGACCGGGAGGGCGTTCCACGCGGCGAGGTCGTGCAGGTACTTCTGGACGACGACGTAGCTGCCGCCGGCGAACCCCGCGTCCTCCGCGCCGATCACCACGGCGTCCGCGGCCGCCCGCCCCTCGGGGTTCTCGGTGCCGTCGACGAAGCCCAGCAGGTCGCGGTCGTCGAAGTAGCGGAAGCCGTGCACGGAGTCCACGACGGTGGCGGCGCCGGCGAGGCGCCGGGTGAGGTGGCCGGCCAGTTCGAAGCAGAGGTCCAGCCGGCCGGCCCGCAGGTGGAGCAGCAGGTCGCCGGGGGTGGCGGGGGCCCGGTGGCGGGCGCCGACCACCTCCTGGAAGGGGTGCAGTTCGGCGGGCCTGGGGCCGGCGAAGAGGCGGTCCCAGGCGTCGGAGCCGATGCCGGTGACGCAGGTCAGCCCGGCGTCGGGGGCGCGGAAGCCGACCGATCGCCGCAGGCCGGCGAGGTCGGGCAGCAGGTCGCGGACGGCCTGTTCGCCGCCGGGGTCGACGGTGAGCACGAGGAAGATCGCGGCGTTGGTGAGCGGGGTGAGGACGGCCTGCTGGTCCCCCGCGGGTGCGCTCCGGATCTCGGGCGGCATGGCGGGCTCCACCTCAGGACTCCCGTGCGGCTTCCCGCTCGGTCCGGTGGTCGGCGGCCGGACGGTCGACGAAGCGGGTCTTCTCGGCGCTCGGGGCATGACGGACCGGCAGTGATCTGATCATGTGTACGATTACACCGCATAGCGGACATTTAGGCACGGCCAACACGCACCCGTTCGGCCCTCGGCGGAGGGCGTCCGCCGAGGGCCGAACGGGTGTCGCAGCGTCAGCGGCTCACCCGGACGCCTCACGGCCGACCGCCCGGCGCCCGGCCGCCAGGCCCGTCGCGGTGACCAGCGCACCCAGCAGGACCGCCGCCACCGGCACCACCAGCGCCGCCCGGAAGCCGTCCAGCCCCGCCTGCGCGCCGCCACCGGCACCGGTCGCCGCCAGGTTCACCGCCGTCACCGCCGAGAGTCCGAGCGCGGCGCCGAACTGGAACGAGGTGTTGAGCAGCCCGCCGGCCAGGCCCTGCTCCCGCTCGGCGATCCCCTCGGTGGCGGCGATGGTCAGCGGCCCGTACGCGAGGGCGAAGGCCAGCCCGGTCAGGATCATGGTCGGGAACATCATCGGGTAGGTCCAGTCCAGCCCCACCGGCAGGAAGAGCGCGTAGGAGAGCGCCGCCAGGCAGAAGCCGCCGAGGATCACCCGGGCGTTGCCGAACCGGTCCACCAGCCTCGGCGTGAGGGTGGGCGCCAGCACCGCGTCCGCCCCGACCGCGAGCAGGGCCAGGCCGGTCTGCACCGGGGACCAGCCACGCAGGTCCTGCAGGTAGAGGGTGACGACGAACTGGAAGCCGAAGAAGGACCCGGCGAAGAGCATCGCACCGAGGTTGGCCCGCACCAGCGCCCCGGAGCGCAGCAGGCCGAGCCGGACCAGCGGTGCGGCCGAGCGCCGCTCGACGGCCGCGAAGGCCGCCAGCAGGGCCAGCCCGCCGGCCAGGGTGAGCGCCGTCCACCCCGCCGAGGCGCCCGGTTCGCCGAGCCGGACCACGGTGTAGACCAGCAGCAGCATGGCACCGGTCACGGTGACGGCCCCGGCCAGGTCGAAGCGCTCGCCGGGGCTCCGCACGGGCGGTTCGTCGCGCGGGATCAGCGGCAGGGCGGCCAGCAGCAGGGCGGCCGCCAGCACCACCGGCGCGAAGAACACCCAGCGCCAGCCGACCGCCGTCAGCAGCCCGCCGGCCACCAGCCCGAGCGAGAACCCGGCCGCCGCGGTGCCCGCGTACACCAGCAGGGCGCGGTTGCGCCGGGGGCCCTCGGCGAATGCGGTGGTGATGACCGCCAGCCCGGCCGGGGTCATGAACGCCGCCGAGAGTCCGGTCACGAACCGGGCCAGGATCAGCACCCACCCCTCGGTGGCCAGCCCGCCGAGACCGGAGAAGAGGACGAAGACGGTGAGCCAGAGCAGGAACGTCCGGCGCCGGCCCAGCAGGTCGGCCGTGCGGCCGCCGAGCAGCATGAACCCGCCGTAGCCGAGGACGTAGGCGCTCAGCACCCAGCTGAGCGAGCCGGTGGACATGCCCAGATCGGCGCGGATCGACGGCAGCGCCACGTTCAGCATGGCGACGTCGATGCCCTCCAGGAAGATCGCGCCGCACAGGACGAGGAGCACGGCGGCGTCCCGGCCGCCGATGCGCGGCGGCGCCCCGGGTGCGGCGGTCGAGGGCACGGCTGATGACACGGACATGGGAGGTCTCCTGGGCGGACGACGGGAGGCGAGGGGCACCACGACGCGGTTACGGTTCTGCCGGTCGGTTCCCTCTTGTAACCACTCGTCATCCTGGGGCAGCATCAGGAGGCATGGAAGAAGGCACTTTGAAGTTACCGACGCACTGCACGGGTACCGAGGACGGCTACGACGTGCTGCAGTGGGACTCGCGGGAGGACTGCGAGGTGCGGCAGATCCTCGACCGGGTCGCCGACAAGTGGTCGCTGCTGGTCATCGCGCTTCTCGACCGCCGCTCGCTGCGCTTCACCGAACTGCGGCGCGAGATCGACGGCGTCAGCCAGCGGATGCTGACCGTGACGCTGCGCCAGCTGGAGCGGGACGGCCTGGTGTCCCGGACCGTCCATCCCGTCGTCCCGCCCCGGGTGGACTACGCGCTGACCCCGCTCGGGCGGACGCTGCACGCCACCATCCAGTCACTGGTCCACTGGACGCAGGCGCACCAGCGGGAGATCGCCTCCGCCCGGGCCGCGTACGACGCCCGCGAGGCCTGACGCGGGCCCCGCGCACGGGTGAGGGGCGGGCCGCCCGGCCCGCCCCTCACTCCCGCCTCCGCCCCTCAGACCCGCAGGGCCGCCAACTGCTCCGCGAACGGCACCACGGCCACCGGCTCCGCCACCGCCGCCGGGCCGCGCCCCGCCACCAGGGCGGCCAGCTCACCGGCGGCCCGGTCGATCCGGCCCGGCAGGCTGTCGGTGTGCCCGTCGCCCGTCGCGCCCCAGTCGTCCGTCGCCGCGTACACCGCGGTGGGGACGACCACCGAGCGCAGATAGGCGAAGAGCGGCCGGACGGCGTGCTCCAGGGCGAGCGAGTGCCGGGGTGTGCCGCCGGTGGCGGCGATCAGCACCGGCTTCCCGGCGAGGGCGTCGTGGTCGATCACGTCGAAGAAGGACTTGAACAGGCCGCTGTAGGAGGCGGTGAAGATCGGCGTCACGGCGATCAGGCCGTCCGCGTGCGTCACCGCCTCGACCGCCTCGCGCAGCGCCGCACCCGGGAACCCGGTCGTGAAGTCGTGCGCGATGTCGGTGGCGAGGTCCCGCAGCTCGATCACCGTGACGTCCACCGCTCCACCGGTGACGCCGAGTTGACGGTCCGTCGACTCGGCGAGCCGGTCGGCCAGCAGGCGCGTCGAGGACGGCTTGCTCAACCCGGCCGTGACCACCACCAGCCGGTACGCGCTCACTTGGTCACCTCCGTCGTCTCCTCCTGCTGCCGCTCGGCGAGTTCGGCCGCGACCCGGGACGCGTGCGTCGGCCCGTCCGGGACGCCGGCCGGGCGGCCCTTGGCGAACTCCTCGCGCAGCACCGGCACGACCTCCTCGCCCAGCAGGTCCAGCTGCTCCAGCACGGTCTTCAGCGGCAGACCGGCGTGGTCCATCAGGAAGAGCTGGCGCTGGTAGTCGCCGAACGACTCCCGGAAGGCCAGCGTCTTCTCGATGACCTCCTGCGGGCTGCCCACGGTGAGCGGGGTCTGCTCGGTGAACTCCTCCAGCGAGGGCCCGTGCCCGTACACCGGCGCGTTGTCGAAGTACGGGCGGAACTCGCGCACCGCGTCCTGCGAGTTCTTCCGCATGAACAGCTGCCCGCCGAGGCCGACGTAGGCCTGCTCCGCCGTGCCGTGCCCGTAGTGGGCGTAGCGCTCGCGGTAGAGGTCGATCAGCTTCTGGAAGTGCTCCTTGGGCCAGAAGATGTTGTTCGCGAAGAAGCCGTCACCGTAGTAGGCGGCCTGCTCGGCGATCTCCGGGCTGCGGATCGAGCCGTGCCAGACGAACGGCGCGACGCCGTCCAGTGGGCGCGGGGTGGAGGTGAAGGACTGCAGCGGGGTGCGGAAGCGGCCCGACCAGTCCACCACGTCCTCGCGCCACAGCTGGTGCAGCAGCGCGTAGTTCTCGATCGCCAGCGGGATGCCCTGGCGGATGTCCTTGCCGAACCACGGGTACACCGGGCCGGTGTTGCCGCGGCCCATCATGAGGTCGACCCGGCCGTCCGCGAGGTGCTGGAGCATCGCGAAGTCCTCGGCGATCTTCACCGGGTCGTTGGTCGTGATCAGCGTGGTCGAGGTGGAGAGGATGATGCGCTCGGTCTGCGCGGCTATGTAGCCGAGCATGGTCGTCGGCGAGGACGGGACGAACGGCGGGTTGTGGTGCTCGCCGGTCGCGAAGACGTCCAGGCCGACCTCCTCGGCCTTGCGGGCGATGGCCACCATCGCCTTGATCCGCTCGTGCTCGGTCGGGGTGCGGCCGGTGGTCGGGTCGGGGGTGACGTCACCGACGGTGAAGATTCCGAACTGCATGCTGTTCACCACACTCCTGGTGGATCCCGGACTCCGGGTCCGATCGTCAAAGTTTCAACCACCTTAGCACCGGCTGCTCCCCCGGTATTCCCCTGCGCGCCCCGCCCACCGCCCACGGCCGCACGGCGGGCGCGCACCCCGGTCGTTGCGGGACACGCCGAGCGCGACAATGGGAGGAGCAAGGACGGCCGACCCGGAGTCCCGGAAGGGCGGCGAGCCGATGGCGGCCTACATAGCGGTGAGTGCGCTGAGCCACGAGGGCCTGGTGCGCGAGCACAACGAGGACAGCCTGACGGTCGGGCCGTGGACACTCTGCGCGACGGTGACCAGCAATCCGCAGACCCTGCTCTTCCCGGCCGCGCTGCCGTGCGTGGTCGCCGTGGCGGACGGGCTCGGCGGGCACCCGGGCGGCGAGATCGCGAGTGCGCTGGTGGCCCGGCGGCTGGCCGCCCTCGGCCCCGGCCTGGACGGCGAGGAGGCCGTCCGGGAGGCCCTGCAGTCCTGCAACCGGGCGGTGTACGCGGCGGCGGCCGACGATCCGGAACTCGCCGCGATGGGCACCACGGTGGCGGGCGTGGTGCTGCTGTCGGAGCAGGTCGTCGCCTTCAACGTCGGCGACAGCCGGGTCTACCGGGTGGCGGAGGACGGGCTGCGCCGGGTCAGCGTGGACGACAGCCCGCCGCCGGCGCCCGGCCGGCGGACCACCTCGGTGATCACCCAGTCCCTCGGCGGCTCGCTCGGCCTGACCTTCGTCGAACCGCATGTGCGCGGCATGCCCCTGGCGGTCGGCGACCGGTACCTGGTGTGCAGCGACGGCCTGACCGATCCGGTGCCGGAGGAGGAACTGTCCGCGCTGCTGACGCAGTCCTCCTCCGAGGACTCGGAACGGGCCGACGGGCGGGCCGTGTTCGAGCTGTGGAAGGCGGCGGTCGAGGCGGGTGGGCCGGACAACATCACGGTGGCGCTGATCCGGGTCGGCGGATAGGCGCGGGGGCCCGCCCGACGAGCGGATGCGGGAGGCCCCGGCGGAGCGCCGCACGCGCTCCGCCGGGGCCTCCGGTCAACAGGGCCGTCAGAACTCGGCCTTCATGGTCACCCCGCTGAAGCCCTGCGGGGCGTAGAGGCTGGCGTACACGTAGCCGGCCGGCGGGTTGTCGATGGTGAGGGTCTCGGTGTTGTCGGCGTTGGCCGACCGGGCCGTGTAGGCGTTGGTGTACGCCCAGGCGGCGGAGTTGAAGTAGAGGTCGGCGTTGCCGCTGCCGCCGCTGCTGGTGAGCTTCAGCTGCTTCGTTCCGGCCGGGACGTTCAGGTAGAAGTGGGCGTAGTTACCGGCGGTCGCGGTCGCGTTGCTGCGCACGCAGTTCCGGTCGAGCCGGCGGATGTCGGTGCCGGCGCACTCGGACCCGCCACCGCCACCGGCCGCGACGGTGACGCTCTGGCTGGTGCTCGCGGTGGCGCCCTTGTCGTCGGTCACGGTGAGCTTGACGGTGTAGCTGCCCGCCGCGGCGTACGTCTTGGCCGGGTTGGCCTCGGTGGAGGTGGTGCCGTCACCGAAGTCCCAGGCGCGGGCGGCGATCGTGCCGTCCGAGTCGGTCGAGCCGTCGGTGAAGGTGACGGCCAGGCCGTTGGCGGCCGAGGTGAAGGCCGCCGTGGGCGCCTTGTTGCCGCCCGGGGTGGTGCCGGTGCCGCAGGCGCCGGTGTTGCAGGCGGTCAGCCAGGCGTCGAAGTCGGCGTTGTAGCGGGTGCCGATGGTGGACGTCAGGTAGGTGCGGGCGCCGCTCCAGTCACCGGCGCGGTACTTGGCGAGCACCGCGTCCATGTCCGGGCGCTGCTTCTCCAGCATGTAACGGACGGCCAGGTAGCCCCAGTTGTAGATGCGGGTCTGGTCGGCGTTGTCGTAGGTGGTGTCGAACAGGGTGCTCAGGCTGTAGGTGTGCAGGCCGGCGGCGGCGATCGCCGCGTCGTACGACTCCTTGCGGTACGAGTAGGAGACGTACTCGGCGAAGCCCTCGACCCACCAGACGGTCGGCGTGGTCATGCCGGCGTTGAAGTCGCCGAACATGTCGAACCGGCCGTCAAGGTAGTGCGTGTACTCGTGGTTGAGGTTCCAGATCTGGAAGTCCGGACGCACCCACTCGGCCTCGTAGGCGAGGAAGCGCGGCTGGTTGCCGACCGTGGCCGGGTTGCCCTCCAGGTACATGCCGCCGTTGTTGGTGTTGATGCCGTAGATGCTCGCGGCGAACACCCCGTAGTCGAAGCGACCGTGGAAGACCACGACCTCGATGGTGGTGTTCTGGTCGTTGGCCACCGGGCCGCCGTCGCGGGTGACGGAGTGGAAGAACGCGTCCTGGCCGGTCAGGCTGGAGCAGGCGGTGGCCAGCTGGGTGGCGTCCAGGGCCTGGGCGATGATCTTGATGCTCGGGCTGCAGGTGTGGTTGACCGTCAGGACGGCCGCCTTGAGGCGGTCGGCGGCGTCACAGGTGCCGTAGTACGCGCAGTTGCCCTCGTCGTAGGCCTCGCCCATCTCCGCGACGGCCGCCCACTGGTAGGCGGTGGGACCGGACGGCGTGGACTGGTCGGCCAGGCCCTTCTCCATCGGACGGACCTTGGGACGGAGCGGCTCGTACTGGAGGAAGCGGCCGAGCTCGCGGGTCCCGTTGTACACCAGGAAGCCGAAGTCTCCGCCGAGCAGGTCCTTGTTGCCGGAGGCGAAGGTGTACACCGCGTCGAGCACGCTCGGGTCGGCCTTGACGGCCTCGACGAAGGCCGGCAGCTGGTGGCCGCGCCAGAGTACGGTGAAGACGCTGTTGAGCGCGGCGCCCATCCCGACGGGGTTGTGGGTGGCGGCCTTGTAGTCGCCCAGCAGGCGCTTGACGACCGGGATGTAGCGGGTGTTCTCCTGCGCGCTGTCGATCAGGGTGATCGCCTCGCCGAGGGTGCTGGCGTTGGCGGCGGTGACGTCACGCGAGTGGGCGCTGTTGAAGAAGGAGTCCAGGGCACTCTGGATCGCGGTCTTCAGGGTGTCGCCGTAGGTGCCGACGTCGGCCGGGTGGTACCACTGCGCGAAGTAGCCGGCCCGCAGGTAGAGCACCAGCTGGGCGGTGGAAGTGGAGTTGTCGCCCGGGTAGTTGGCGGCGGCGTCACGCAGGGCGTACGCCACGGTCGCCATCTGGGACTCGCGGAAGGCGCCACTGGCGTCACCGCCGGTCAGGGTGAACAGGCTGTTGATACAGCCGAGTTCGGCGGCCTTGATCGCGTCGACCAGCGCGCCGCCGGAGCGACCGGTGAAGTCACCGATGTTGCAGTCCGCGGCCGTTGCGGCGGCCGCCTGCTGACCGGCGGACTTGGCCGACTTGGCCGACACGCCGGCCGAGGTGCCGTCCGTGGGCGCGGTGGCCGAGAGCGGGGCGCGGTCGTTGGCGGGCACCGACGTGTTCTTGCCGCCGTCCTCCGGGGCGGCGCCGATGCCGGGCTGCGGGGCCGGGCCCGAGGGGGTGGCGGACGAGGTTCCGCCGGGCTGCGGCGGGACCGGGACGGGGGCGGCCTGGCTGCGCGGGGTGAACAGGCCGAGCGCCAGGAACATCGCCAGGGCGATCGTCAGCAACCTCGCCAACTGCGGCAGTCGCGACAGGGATCGTGCAGTTCTCACGTGGGGGCCTCCGGGCCTTGTTCGGCCGCGTTGGGGGAACGCGGCCGCGACGGAGCGAGGACCGTTACGACGGTGCCGTCAGGGCGGCTAGGTCGTGTACACGGTGGGGAGTGTGACATGTACAATGGCATACATCACATGGCCTGTGAACCCCTCGGGCCCAGGACGTCTCGGCCGGTGACAGCGAAAGGCCGTTGCACCAAGGAGTCGATCTCCTCGGCACAACGGCCTTTCATGCGTCGCTATTTGACCGGACGGCAGTCATCGACCCGCCTGAGCGCGCCGACGGGGGACGGCCGGAGAGCGGGGTCGAGCCACTCCGGACCTGACACCCCGGCACCCGGTCACCGCGGCGCGCTCGTCAAGTTTCCGGCTGCCCTGGCGGTCGGACACGACGGCGGGGCCTGACGGCCCGCCCGGCCGCGAGCCCCCTCCCGCCGCGCCCCGGACCGGGACGGGTCACTTGCGCAGCAGCAGGATGACGCCGGCGGTCACCAGGCCGACCACGACCGCGGCCGCGCCGTACGCCAGCCGGTGCGCGCGCAGCACGGGCAGGAAGCGGTCCACGGCGTAGCGGCCGGGCCCGGTCAGGGCGAGCGCGGCGGCGCCGGCGGTGAGCAGCAGCTCGTACTCGCTGCCCTTGGGCGCGAAGAAGCCGCCGCCCCAGGTGACGGCGAGTGCGTTGACCATGGTGCCGAGGATGGCGGCGGCGGCCAGCGGAGTCAGCAGGCCGACGGCGAGCGCGAGACCGCCGAAGGTCTCGGTGAGGCCGGCGACCACGGCCATGGCGTCGCCGGCCGGGTAGCCGCTCATGGTGAAGAACTGACCGGTGCCGTCGAGGCCGCCACCGCCGAACCAGCCGAAGAGCTTCTGGCTTCCGTGCGCGGCCATGGTCAGGCCGAGGGCGAGGCGCAGCAGGAGCAGGCCGGCGTCGTAGGCGTGCGGTGACGTCGTCGCGGAGTCGGGGACGGCCCGGCCCGGGAGGACGGTGGCGGTGGTGGGGGCGGTCGTGCTCGGGCTGGTGCTCGGCATGCGCGTCTCCATCATTCGGGATCGGTCGAGGCAAGGGGGTCACGGACGGTCACGGGTGAGCAGTTCGTTCAAATTCGAACCGGCCGTCGTTCGACCGTACCTGGGAGTTCGAATTTGAACAACCGCCGCGAACGCGGGGAGTGAGGAGGCGTGCACGCGGACCGGGTCGGCCGGTGCCCGGGGGCGAGTCGCGAGCCACCGGACGCGGGGGCAGGGTGGAGGCATGGCTCACCGCAGGGAACACCGGCGGCCGGCGCAGCCCGGCACGCCGTACGCCGAAGCGCTGGCCGCGTTCGGCGAGCGCGTCCGGCTGGTCGCGCCGGACCAGTGGGACGCGCCCACTCCGTGCACCGACTGGTCGGTCCGGGATCTGGTCAACCACCTCACCGGCGAACAGCTCTGGGTACCCGAGCTGCTGATGGGCTCGACCGTCTCGGAGGTCGGCGGCCGCTTCGACGGCGATGTGCTCGGCGCCGACCCGGCCGCCGCCTGGGCGGCCGCCGCCGAGGCCGCCCGCGCGGCGTTCGAGGTGCCCGGCGCCACCGACCTGACCGTCCACCTCTCGTTCGGCGACGCCTCCGCCCAGTACTACCTGGACCAGCTCACCACCGACGCCGTCGTGCACACCTGGGACCTCGCCGAGGGGATCGGCCACCGGACCAGGCTGCCGGCCGGCCTGGCGGAGTTCGCGCTCGGCGAGATGGCGGGCTACGGGGACCTCTCCGGCAGCGGCCTGTTCGACCCGCCGCTGCCGGTGCCCGACGACGCCGATCCGCAGACCCGGCTGCTCGCCCTCGCCGGGCGCCGCGACCGCCCCTGAGGCCGCGGTCACCGGGGAGCACGACCTCCGGGAGCGCGGCCCGCACCGGGGCCGGACCCCGCTCGGGGACCGACGCTCGGTGCCGCACCCACCCCTGGTGACCTGGGGTGATCGTTCCCGCCCCCGCCGGGATGCCCGACGCCGGATACTGGAGGAGTCGGGGGATCACCGGACGAGAGGCGGGCGCGCCATGAGCCGCAGGCCTGACATCCTCGGCGAGTTCACCGCCGACCACCGGGCGGTGACGGAGCTGCTCGCCCGGATCGAGGCCGCGCCGGACGGTGCGCCCGAGCGTGGCGAGCTGGTCGGGCAGCTGACCGACCTGTTGTTCACCCACTGCGCCGCCGAGGAGGAGCACCTCTTCCCGGTCGTCCAGCACGATGTGCCGGACGGCGGGGCGCTGGTGTTCACGAGCATCCACGCGCACCTCGCGATCGGCCAGTACCTCTCCGACCTGCAGGGGGTGGGCCCCGGTGAGCCTGCCTTCGCCACGCTGTACCGGGGGCTCGCCGACACCGTGCGCCGGCATCTGGCGGTGGAGGAGGAGCAGGTCTTCCCGGTCGCCCGGAAGGCGCTGCCCGCCGCCGCCCGGGCCGCGCTCGGCGAGCGGATGCGGGCCGAGCGGGAGCGGCAGGAGGTCGCGGAGCAGGGGCCGTAGGCGGCGCGGCGCGGGCCGCCGGGCCGCCGGGGCGTGCGGCCCGAAGCCCCGGGGCCCGGATCCCGGGGCTTCGGGCTCAGGGCTTCGGGCTCAGGGCTTCGGGGTCAGGGCTTCGGGCTCAGGGCTTCGGGCTGATCACCGCGAAGCGGCCGCCCTCCGGGTCCTGGAGCCGGGCCACCCGCCCGTACGGCGAGTCGAAGGCCGGCCCGATCGCCGAGCCGCCGAGCGCCTCGGCCCGGGCCAGCGCGTCGTCGGTGTCCGGCACCGAGAAGGAGACCTCCCAGTGCGGTGACAGCCCGGTCGGGCCGCCCGCCTGCTCCCTGGCCAGGGCGGCCACGCTGTGGCCCTCGGCCCGCAGCACCACCCGGTCGTGCTCCCACCGCACCTCGAAGCGCTCCGGGTCGCGGCCGTCCCAGCGGAACACCTCGCCGTAGAAGAGCGCGGCCGCGAACGGGTCCGGCGTGCGCAGCTCGATCCAGACCGGCGCGCCCGACAGGTCCAGGCGACGGGCGCGGCCCAGCGGACCCTCCCAGATGCCGAACACCGCGCCCGCCGGGTCCGCGGCGAAGGCCACCCGCCCGGCGTCGAAGGCCAGCGGGCCCACCGCCAGGGTCGCGCCGCGCTCGCGGACGGCGTCGGCGGCGGCGTCCGCGCTCTCCGTCCCGAAGTAGCTGGTCCACGCCACGGGCATCTGCCAGCCGCTGCCGGCGACTCCGAGCCCGGCCACCGCCTCGCCACCGGTCACCGCGTGCACGTAGGGGCCGAAGCGGTCCGGTCCGGGCTCGAACTCCCAGCCCAGCAACGGCCCGTAGAACGCCTTCGCCGCGTCGAGATCGCGCGCCATCAGGCTCACCCAGCACGGAACGGCCGCCACGCAGCGCACCTTGGCGGTCTCACCGCTGCCCATCGCGCACCTCCTCGACGCCCGTCCGCCGGGCCCCTCCCGACTCCCACGGCCTACCGGCCGCCCGGGCGACTTCAGCCTAGGCCGACATGCCGACCCGGGCGCGGCACGGCGCGCAGGGGGCAGCGCGCGCGGCGCCCCGCCGGCGCGCGGGCACGGGCGGGCGCGGCCGGGGACGGACCAGGGGCCGCGATCCGGTGCGGCGCACCCTCCGAAGCCGTCGTGGCACCGGGCGTGCCGTCGGCGGTGCTCCCGGACGGGCGGACGCGGAGCTGCCTCGCGATCCCGGAGCGGGGGTCCCGGACGAGGAGGACTCCGGTGCGGCGGGCATGCCGGTCACGGTGTGCACCCGGAGGGCCGGGAGGACGGGCCCGGCAGCAGCCGGCCGCCGTCCATGGTCGCGACGGAGTCCGCGAGCGCGTCGGCGGCGGACAGGTCATGGGTGACGAAGAGCAGCGCGAGGCCGCTGTCGGCCCGCAGCCGCGCGAGCCGGCCGAGGATCACCGCCCGGGTCGCGGCGTCCAGGCCGGAGGTGATCTCGTCGCAGACCAGGACCGCCGGTCGGACGATCAACGCCCGGGCCAGAGCGGCCCGTTGCAGCTCACCGCCGGAGAGGGCGGCGGGCGGGCGGGCCGCCTGGGCCGGGCCGAGGCCGAGCCCGGCGAGGAGCGCGAGGGCCTCGTCGGCCGCCGCCGGCCCGCGCAGGCCGCGCAGCCGGACGGCGGCGCGGGGGCCCGCGCACCCGCCCGCGCGGCCCCCCCCCGCGCCCCCCCCCGCCGCCGGGAAACGCAAAAACGACCACGCGCGGTCGACCCGGCACCGCCGCCCCCCCCCACCCCACCGCCGGG
>NZ_JBHVWC010000109.1:0-22183 GCF_042882445.1 Kitasatospora sp. NPDC058218
AGCGCACCGCATTTCCGGCCGATCGTGAAGTCCCAAAACCGGACAACCTGCCTTCAAGTACGACTAGACCCACCGACGCTCGCAGAACACCCTCTTAGAGGAGCTAACACAAAGCCTTCGCGCGGCCATGTCTCCTCGCTCGTTGGCTCGTTGGTTCATCCGTGGCGAAGATGAAGGGTCCGCCGTGGGTGGTGCCGGATGACCTGTGGGCGCGTATCGAGCCGCTGCTGCCGGTCAGGCAGCGGCGGTCGCGCAATCCGGGACGGCTGCCGCTGGACGACCGCGGGTGTCTGCAGGGGATCCTGTTCGTGCTGCACACCGGCATCCAGTGGGAGTGGCTGCCGCAGGAGCTGGGCTTCGGCTCGGGGATGACGTGCTGGCGCCGGTTGCGGGACTGGCACGAGGCCGGGGTGTGGGACCGGCTGCACCGGGTGCTGCTGACCGAGCTGCACCGCGCGGGGAAGCTGGACTGGTCCCGGGCGGTGATCGACGGCTCGCACCACCAGGCCCGTCGGGGCGGCCCAAAACGGGACCGAGCCCGGTCGACCGCGCCCGGCCCGGCTCGAAGCACCACGTCATCACCGACGCTCACGGTACCCCGCTCGCCATCACCCCGACCGGCGGCAACCGGCACGACGTGACCCGGCTGCTGCCACTGCTGGACGCGATCCCACGCATCCGAGGGGTGACTGGTCGGCCGCGCCACCGGCCCGGGCAGCTGTTCGCGGACCGCGGCTACGACTACGACAAGTACCGCCGCCTGCTGTGGAAGCGCGGCATCAAGCCGGTGATCGCTCGCCGGGGTGTGCCACACGGCTCCGGCCTGGGCACCGTTCGGTGGGTGGTCGAACGCACCAACGCCTGGATCCATGGCTTCCGACGCCTGCGAATCCGCTGGGACATCCGCGACGACATCCACGAGGCGTTCCTCAAGCTCGCCTGCTGCGTGATCACCTACAGACGCGTCCGAACATTGTGTTAGCTCCTCTTAGGCGGCAACCCTTTCGGGTGAAACATGTCGCGATCGTGGAATCCGCCCATGAGTACAGGTTCCCGAGCCCGAGGGCCCCGGCGTACGGCCGGCGGCGGCGATCCGGGGCACGGACCCGGGCGGGTGAGGTGACCTTCCTGCCGCCGCGGCGGGTGATCACCCACCAGGGGATGTTTGCCCGCCCGTTCGACGTGCGCGAGAGTCCGCCCATGGATGCACCGATGTCCGCGCCTTTCCCCGGTTCCGAGACCTGGGGGGACCCCATCACCGAGATTCTCGAACTCACCGGCGCCCGTTGCGCCCTGTCGCGCGGACTCACCGCCGCCGGGGCTTGGGCACTGGCTTTCCCCGCACCGCGAAGGCTCAAGATCCAGGCCGTGCTCCAAGGCACCCTCTGGCTGGTGATAGAGGGTGTCGAGCAACCCGTGCGCCTCGAAGCGGGCGAGGTGGCCGTCTTCGCCGGCGACCGCCGGTACACCCTGACGAGCGACCCGGCCGTACCCTCCGTCGACGTGCTGCCCCTGCTCCGGGCGTCGACCCGGCCCTTCGTCCACGCCGGGGACGAAGGCCAGGACACCGTCACCATCGGCGGCCACATCGAACTCGACTCCACCGCCAAGGACCTGCTGCTCGGCGCCCTCCCACCGCTGATGCACGTCAGCGCCGCAACCGCCGAAGCCGCCACCGCCTGCTGGCTCATGGACCAGACGCTGGGCGAGCTGGCATCCGACCGCCCCGGCTCTTCCTTCGCCGCCGACCACCTCGCCCAACTGCTCTTCGTCCAGGTGCTGCGCGCCTTCCTGACCGACGCGGACGCCGACGCCTACCCCACGGGCTGGCTGCGGGCCCTGGCCGACGAGCGCATCGCGCCCGCCCTGCGCCTGATGCACGGCGATCCCGCCCGGCCGTGGACGCTCGCCGAACTGGCCCGCGCGGCGACGATGTCCCGCACCAGCTTCGCCCAGCGCTTCAAGGACGTGGCGGGCGTCCCGCCGCTGGCCTACCTCTGCGGCTGGCGGATGCGCCTGGCCCAGCACACCCTGCGCCGCGCGGACACCCCCGTGTCGGCCATCGCCTTCGACCTCGGCTACGGCTCCGAGAGCGCCTTCAGCACCGCCTTCAAACGCACCACCGGCCAGTCCCCGCGCGCCTACCGGCAGACCGCCCGCCCCATGTGACCCCGGCCGGCCGAGGCCCTCACCACGCGGACCGGCCGTGCAGGTGGGTGCCGCCGGCCAGGGCGCCGGCCCCGGCGTGCCCGGACCTGGTCCGCGCCGGCATCCGAGGACCCCTGCCCTGTTCGCGGGCGTGCCCTCCGCATCCGGACTTTCGCGAGGGTTTGACGGACCGTCAAGGATTCGGCGTCCGCGCCGGCCTGACGAAACTGAGTGCAGAAGATCTGCATCACGCAGTCCGGCCGTGACCGGCCCACCGGTGAGCAGTGCCTCGGCCCCCACCGGCGCCGTGCCGTCGGCCGCCGTCAAGCACCCGAGGACGGTACGGCGCCCGTCCGCGTGCCGTACGACGCGCCGTCCCTCGCCCTGAAACTCGCCGCACTGCGCTGCTACGGCTCCCAGACCCGGATGCTCTGGCCCGACCGCCCCAACTGGCCGGACCTCGTCGCCGCGTTCGGCGCCACAGCCACCGGGGAGGCACCGGGCGAGCTCTTCCACCACCTCCCCGCACCCACGCGGGATGCACTGGCCCAGTCCCAGGGCGGTGCCCAACTCCCGCCCACGCACCGGCGGACCCGGGCCGACCTGTTGGGGCGAACGGTGAACCCGGTTCGGGCCTGAGGCATGGGACCAACCAGGGGGTTAGGGGTGCCCGGCGCCGCCGGGCACCCCTAACCCGGATCCGGCCCGAGTGCGGGTGCACGACCGCGGCAGGGACGCGCCTCGACCGCCCCCGACGGGTGCTGCCCGCCGGGTCAGCAGGACGCCGCTGTCACCCGACCCGGGGCCGGGCCAGGTGTGGGTCAGCCGCTGGCGGGACGTGCGCCGTCCCGGCGTCCTGCGGCGTGGAGGGAGCCGAGGAGTGCGAGGGAGTCGGCGTCGGTGCTACCCGCCTCGGCGGTGCCGACGAGGAGGTACTGGCCGTCGGCGGCCTGCACGTCGAACGCCTGATAGGTGAGGGTGATCCGGCCGACATCGGGGTGGTTGAAGACCTTGGTCTTGCGGCCCAGGCCGCTGACGCTGTGGTCTCGCCACAGAGCGGCGAACTCCGGGCTGTCGGCGAGGAGTTCGCGCACGGTCGCGGCGAGCTCGGGGTCATGGCGGTCGTGTCCGGCGGCCAGGCGCAGCGCTTCGACGGTGTCGCGGGCGACGCTGTGCCAGTCGGCGAAGAGTTCGCGGGCCGCCGGGTCATGGAAGAGGGAGCGCACCATGCGGTGCGGGTCGGCCAGGGGTGAGAGCAGGGCTTTGGCGAGCGCGTTGGAGGCGAGGACGTCCAGGCGGCGGTTGATGACGTAGGCCACGGCGGTGGGGAAGGCGTCCATGAGCTGCAGGAGGGCGGGGTGCACCTGGTCGTGCGGGTGGGCGGGCGCCGACTTGGGCAGCAGGCCGGCCAGGCGGTAGGCGTGCCAGCGGGCGTCGATGCCAAGGCGCAGGGCTCCCGCGATGGCGTCGATCACCTGCCCGGAGGGGTTGGTCTCGCGGCCCTGCTCCAGGCGGGCGTAGTAGTCGGCGCTGACCCCGGCCAGGACGGCGACCTCCTCGCGTCGCAGGCCCGCGACCCGGCGGGAGCCGGAGGTGGGCAGGCCCACGTCGGCGGGCGTCACCTGGGAGCGGCGTGCCCGCAGGAACGCACCCAGCTCGTGGCCACTCATGCTTCGCATCGTACGCCGCTGCCCGAGCTGCCGGCGGTGGTGCACGCCGGGCCCGGTGGCCGGTGCGCCTCCGGCCTCGGGCCGCTGCCCCGTCGCGGCTGTTCCTGGGTGTGGCACTCCTAGGCAGGCCCGGCCTTCCTGGTGGGCTGCGAGGTGCCGATAGTCGATGGTGTGCCGGTCCGCGGCCGTAGGACACCGGGCCGGACGCCCGCCTTGATGCGGTCACACACCACCGATCGTCGTGCCAGGAGAACCGCCATGGACACCAGTGCCGCCACCGACTTCACCATGACCATCGCCGGCCGGGCGGTGGCGGGTGCGACGTCCTACGAGGTCCTCGACCCGGCTGACGAGACGGTCGTGGCCAGGGCGCCGGTCTGCTCGCCCGAGCAGCTCGACCAGGCGGTCGCGGCGGCCCGGACGGCCCTGCCCGGCTGGTCGGCGACGCCGTTGGAAGGGCGGCGCAAGCTCGTCCTGGCGGTCGCCGACGCCGTCGAGGCGCAGCTCGATGCGCTCAAGTGGCTCCTGACGCGGGAGCAGGGCAAGTCGTTGGACGACGCCGCCGCGGAGATCCTCGGGTTCGGGTACTGGCTGCGCGGGACGGCGTCGCTGTCGCTGCCGGAGACGGTGAACGAGGACAGCACGGAGCGGCTCTCGGTGACCCGCCGGGTGCCGCTGGGCGTGGTGGGTGCGATCGTGCCGTGGAACTACCCGCTGGGCAACGCGGGGTTCAAGCTCGCCCCGGCGCTGCTGGCGGGCAACACGGTGGTGTGGAAGCCGTCCCCGTTCACCCCGCTGGTCACGCTGAAGGTCGGCGAGCTGCTGCGCGAGGTCCTGCCGCCCGGTGTGCTGAACGTCGTCTCGGGCGGCGCCGAGCTGGGGCCGTGGATGACCGCGCACCCCGGCATTGACATGATCAGCTACACCGGCTCCACCCGCACCGGCCGCCAGGTGATGGCCGGCGCGGCGCCCACGCTGACCCGGGTGACCCTGGAGCTGGGCGGCAACGATGCGGCCATCGTCCTGCCGGACGTCGACGTGCCCGCCGTCGCGGAGAAGCTGTTCTGGGGTGCCTTCGCCAACAGCGGCCAGGTCTGCCTGGCGATCAAGCGGCTGTACGTCCACCGCGACGTCCACCAGCCGCTCCTGCGGGCGCTGGCCGCCTACGCCGCCACCGTGCGGGTCGGCCGCGGCACCGAGGCGGGCGTGCGGCTCGGCCCGGTGCAGAACCGCCCGCAGTACGAGCGGGTCCTCGACCTCCTCCAGGACTCCCACGCCCAGGGCCACCGCTTCGCCACCGGCGGCCGGGCCGGCGATGGGCCGGGCTACTTCGTGGAGCCGGCGCTCGTGGACGATCCCCCGGAGTCCTCGCGGATCGTCCAGGAAGAGCAGTTCGGGCCGATCCTGCCGGTGCTGTGCTTCGACGACGTCGAGGACGCCGTCGCCCGGGCGAACGCGAGCGAGTACGGCCTCGGCGCCTCCGTCTGGTCGTCGGACCCGGAGGTGGTGCTGGCCGTGGGCCGGCGCCTGCGGGCCGGCACGGTGTGGATCAACGAGGTCCAGCACCTCACCCCGCTCGTCACCTTCGCGGGCCACAAGCAGTCCGGGCTCGGCTCGGAGAGCGGCGCCGAGGGCCTGCTCGAATACACCGCGCCCCGGACCGTCACCCTCCGCCGCCCCGCCCCGCCCGCTGCCTCGGTCTGAGACCCGGGCGTGAACCAACGACGAAGGAGGCCGGCGATGCCGACCGAGCAGCAGGTCAACGACTGGATCCAGGCGTACGTGCGGGCCTGGCGCAGCAACGCGCCCGAGGACATCGCGGCCCTGTTCTCCGCCGGGGCGGAGTACCACGAGTGGCCGTACGAGACCGACTGGATCGGCCGCGAGGAGATCGTGAAGGGCTGGCAGTCCCGGGAGGCGTGGCAGCAGGGCGGCTGGGGCTTCGAATGGTCCATCCTCATGATCAACGGCGACACGGCCGCGATCAAGGGAACCGGCGTCTACAAGGAACTCGGCACCTTCGCCAACCTCTGGACGGTGACCTTCGACGACCAGGGCGGCTGCGCGATGTTCCGGATGTGGAACAACCAGGTCTGACCGCAGCGCGGGGCAACAAGCGGCACGGGCTGCCAGCTGGTGGCCCGTGCTGGGATTCGCAACACACGAGGAGCGAGACGATGGTCGACTACGCGCAGTTCAAGGCCCTGGGCCCCTTCATGGAACTGGTCGAGGATTCACTGGCCGGGCTGACCGACGCTGACAACTACTTCGACCTGTTCGCGGACGACGTCGTCATGGAGTTCCTCTACGCGCCCCCGGGCACACCGCCCGCCCTGCACGGACGTCAGGCGATCATCGACTCGTTCCGCGGGTACGGGCGCATCATCACCCTCGATCGCATGAGCGACTCCGAGGTCTACCCGACCACCACACCGGGCGTGGTGATCCTGGAGTACGCCGGCCACGGCACCGGGGTCGCCACCGGCAGGCCCTACCACCAGCGCTACGTCTCGATCGTGACAATCCGGGAGCGGCGGATCGTCCACTGGCGGGACTACTCCAACCCGCTGGTCGTCATCGACACGATCGGCCACGCGCAGGAGATGACGAAGGCCATGTTCTCCGACTCCTGACGGCCTGACTTCCTCGGCGGGCCCCGGCTGCCGCTTCGCGCCAGGGCCCGCTCCCGCCTCACTCCGGCGGAGCGTAGCGGCCGTCGGCGGCCGTCCACCCGCCGTCGACGGTGAGCACGCTGCCGGTCACGTAGCTCGCGGCGTCCGAGGCCAGGAACACCACCGCACCCGCCATCTCCTCGGGCTGCGCCCAGCGGCCCAGCACCGTCTTGGCCGCGTACGCGTAGTAGCGCACGGCATCGGACTGCGCCCAGGTCGTCATCGGCGACTCGACCACGCCGGGGGCGAGCGCGTTCACCCGCACGCCGAGCGGGCCGAGTTCCGCGGCCGCCGTGTTCAGCAGGGCCACCAGCCCGGCCTTCGTCGCGGAGTAGATGCCCTGGGCCGGTTCCACGGTGACGGCGCGGATCGAGGAGACGCCGATGATCGAGCCACGGCCGCGCTCGGCCATCGGGCGGCCGAAGGCGCGCAGCAGGTCGAACGGCGCGCGCAGGTTGAGGTCGACGATGTGGTCGAACTCCTCGTCGGCGTAGTCGACCAGCCGCCTGCGGATGTTCGTCGCCGGGGTGAAGACAAGCACATCCACGTCGCCCAGCTCAGCGGGCGCGGCCCGCACCGCGGCGCGGTCCAGGACGTCCAGCAGGTACGGTTCGCCCCCGGTCGCGGCAGCGGTGGCGGCAGCGGCGGCCAGGTCGCGGTCGGCACAGACCACCTCCGCGCCGTGGGCGGCGAGGGCACGCGAGCCGGCGGCGCCGATGCCGCTGCCCGCGCCGATCACCACCGCTCGCCGGCCGTCGAGACGGAAGAGATCCGCAGATACGTCCGCGGGCCGGTGTGTGGACTTCGCTGTCATGGCTGTTCCCCTCGTCAAAGGCGTCGAGCACGGTCGACTCGATCATGCGCACCCACCGGGGAGCGGGGAAGGCCGTGTCTTCCCCGGTACACCACACCCAGGAACAGACTGTGAGGGTCCGCGGATGGACGCGCCAGCCTGCGCGGCTCGTTCGTGGCCCGCTCTGACCTAGCATGAGCGCTCTACCTCGTCCGGGTGAACGTGGTTCACAGGGCCGTCGTCTGGCCCACGCCGTGGAGAGGGCACGGCCGCCGACGGCTGGTTGCCCCGGCCGGCGGCTTTGCGCGAGAGTCCACACATGGACGTCCTACCGGCCCCGCCCCCGCGTCCGCCGGGGTGGGGCGATCCGATCGCCGAAACGCTCGAACTGGTCGGCGCCCGCTGCGTGCTGACGCGCGGCTTCACCTTCTCCGGCGCCTGGTCGCTCGCGTTTCCCGCACCCGGACGGCTCAAGATCCACGCGCTCCACGAGGGCACCACCTGGCTGGCGCTGGACGGCACCGCCAAACCCGTCCTCCTGGACGCCGGGGATGTCGTCGTCCTCGCCGGCGACCGGCCCTACGTCCTGGCCAGCGCCCCGGACCTGACGCCGGTGGAGGCCCTGCCCCTGCTGAAGGCGACGACGGAGCCTTTCCACCACACCGGGCCGCCGGGCCCGGCGGAGGCCGTCGCCATCGGCGGCCACATCGAACTGGAGGCCCCCGGCAGGGACCTGCTCCTCGCCGCGCTGCCACCCCTGATGCATGTGCGAGCCGCCACCGCCGAGGCGCCGGCCGCCCGCTGGCTCCTCACCCAGGCCTTCCACGAGATGCGCGAGGATCGCCCGGGCGCCTCGTTCGTCGCCAACCACCTGGCGCAGCTCCTGTTCGTGCAGGTGCTGCGCACCTACCTGGGCGAGGCCCACACCTTCCCGCCCGGCTGGCTGCGCGCCCTGGCGGACGAGCAGATTGCCCCGGCGCTGCGGCTCATGCACGGCGACCCGGCCCGGCCGTGGACGCTGGCCGAACTGGCCTGGGCCACGGCCATGTCACGCACCAGCTTCGCCGACCGGTTCCGGACGCTTGCCGGTGTTCCGCCCCTGACCTACCTCTACAACTGGCGCATACGGCTGGCCCGGCACGACCTGCGCAAGCACGACACCTCGGTCGCCGCCCTCGCCGCCACTCTCGGCTACTCCTCGGAGAGCGCCTTCAGCAACGCCTTCACGCGCGACAGTGGAATGTCACCGTTGCACTACCGCCATGCCGTCCGGTCGGGCGGGGCTCAGCCGGCACCGTTGTAGCGGCCGGAGCGGGCGGCCCAGTCGTATGGCCCTCGCATGACGGTGTGCAGGGCGTCCTCGACATAGCGGCGCAGCATCTCGCGTTCGTTCCGGGCCAGGCCCGCGATCCCGTCCGCCGTGGGTAGTTCGCCCTCCAAGGCCTGGAAGCGGCTGATGCGGGTGTGCAGCATCGCGAGCACGGTCTCGACGGAGGCTGCGCGGCCGCCTGCCCCGTCGCGTTGGAGGATGAGCAGGAGGTTGTGCGGGTCTGCGTTGGCCTCCTCCTTCGCCAGGGAGTAGAGGTCGTTGTGGAGGGAGTCGACCTCGGCCGCGAGGGTTCGCAAGGTGGCCACGGCCGAGGAGTCGAAGACTCCGTCGGGCAGTTCGTAGTGGCCGATCCGCTCGGCGAGGTCGAGGGTCGGCTGGACGCCGATGGTGTCGCGGCGCAGTCGCAGGTGCTCCTCCAGGGTCAGCACCGCGCGGTGGTGCCGGTTGGCGGCCTCCTGGACGTGGCCCTCCAGGTAGGCGCGCCAGTGGGCGGCCGAGCGGGCACACCAGGCCGGGGACATGCCTTCGGTGCTGCGTTGCCACAGGCCGTGGAAGGCACGGACGATCGGCAGGGCGTCGGGGGCGGGCCGCCGGTCAAGGGCGGCGGTGACGGCGTCGACCAGGGCGCGGGCCTGGAGGGGGCTGTCACCGGTCGGGCCGTCGAAGGTGTCGTCGAAGCAGAAGAACCAGCTCATCTGGTCGACGCCCAAGGTGAGGTCCGCGCCCGTCGCCGTCGGGTGGAAACGGGCGGCGAGTTCGGCGTAGTGGGCGCGGGCGTGGCGCTCGGCGTCCTCGTCGGTGGGCAGCAAGCCGAAGGACCGCGGCCACTGGAGGTGTTCGGCGGCCGCGCGGGCGGCGTCGGGGCTGATCCGGGCCGGGAAGGGCAGGTGGAGTTCGGCGTCGCACCGCTTGCCGCTGCTCCGGGTCTGCGCGGGGCGGGGTGTGGCAGACATCCGCAGTGCGCTGGGCACCAGGACGGCCCCGGGGATCTCGCGCGGGGGCTTCGCGGAGAGGGGAACCAACTGCCAGCGGGCGGCGATCGTGGCCACGACGGTGACCATCTCGGTGAGCGCGAAGTGGTCGCCGATGCACTTGCGAGGGCCCGCGCCGAACGGCAGGAACGTCCAGCGGTCGGGCTCGCTGGTGAGCCAGCGGTCCGGGTCGAAGACCATCGGGTCCGGATAGAGGCCGGGATCGCGGTGGAGGGTGAGCGGGCTGAACAGCAGCTCGGTGCCCTCCGGGATCTCCACTCCGCCCAGGACCACGCCGGGGCGGGCGGGCTGGCGCATCAGGATCCACGCCGGACTGCGCAGCCGCAGCGTCTCGCGGACCAGGTTCTGGGTGAAGACCAGATTCGGCAGGTCGTCGAAGGTGACCGGCTGCCCGCCCAGGACCTCGTCCAGTTCGGCGTGGAGCCGTCGCTCGACCTCGGGCCGGGAGCCGACCTCGTGGAAGAGCCAGGTCAGGCTGGTGGAGGCGGTCTCGATACCGGCCGCCATGACCGTCATGACCTCGTCGTGGAGCTGCTCGGGGCTCATCGGCTCGTCCGTGTCGGCGTCCCGTGCCGCCATCAGCATCCCCAGCAGGTCCTCACGCGGCCGGCCGTCGTCGAGGCGCTCGCGGATCAGACGGTCCACGACGGTACGCAGTCGCGTGCCGGACTCCTCGAAGCGCCGGTTGGAGGCGGTGGGCAGGCGGTCCAGCCAGTCGACCGGCGAGACGACGCGGCGCATCAGCTCGTGCACGTAGGTGGGCAGCCAGCGCCGGATCAGGCGGACCTCCTCGTTGCCGAGGGCGCTGCCGAACAGAGCCCGGGCCACGGCCTCGCTGCCGATCGCATACATTTCGGTGCCCACGTCGATCTCGCTGTCCGGGGTCCAGGCCTCGGAGTAGGTGGTGGCACTGAGCCGCATGACGTCGGTGTACGCCTTGAGCTTCTCGCGGTGGAACGCGGGGATCATCAGGCGGCGCTGGCGCCGGTGGAACGTCCCCTCGGAGTTCGGCAGGCCGTTGCCGAGGAAGGGACGGGACTTCTGGAAGTATCGGCCCTTCTCGTAGGAGACCGCGTCGGTGACCAGCATCTCCCGCAGCAGCGCGGGCGAGTTCACGGCGTAGACGCGCAGGGTGCCGAGCCGGATCTCGACCAGGTCACCCAGCGGCCGGATCGACTGCAGCATCCCGATCGGATCGCGCAGAAGGGCTAACGAGTGTCCGACCAGGGGCAGACCGCCGGGAGCGGCCGCGACGGTGCGGGCTTTGGTGCCGAAGGGGGCGGTCGTGGTCACGATTGTCGTCCTCGGAGGGGGGCGTTCGACCGGCGCGAGGGTGCACCGGTGCGGTGATCGAGCAGAAAGCCGCCGGATGGTGGGGACGTGCGGGCGATTTGGCGGCGCCCCGGGGCGCTGGCGCGCCACCCGGCGGTGACGCTGCCTGCGGCCAGGCTAGGTCCGCTCACCGGACGTGGTGAATGCGCGCTCGTCCGGGCTATCTGTGCGAGCGTCCGTACTCGAAGCGAGCAGGCCCCTGCGGTCCCGGGCTCCCTGGCCCGGAGACGGCTCCCGCTCCACCCGGGGCAAGGCCGCAAGGGTGTCGCCCCCCTACACCGTGGAGAAACCATCGTTTTCGTTTAGGGTGTCGAGCATGCCCCGACTGAGTGACGAGACCCGGGAGGAGCGGCGCCGCCACATCCTCACCAGCGCCTGGCGCTGTTTCTCCCGCGACGGATTCCACGCCACGTCGATGGACGACGTGATCACCGCGACCGGTATGTCCTCCAGCGCGGTGTACCGGTACTTCCGCAGCAAGGACGACCTCATCCTGGCCGCCGCGGACGAGTCCCTGGCCCTGGTCCGGAACCTGTTCAGCGGCCTGCTGGAGCAGCGTCCGACCCCGTCGCCGGCCGACGTCGTGGCCGCGATGGTGGCCGAGCTGCGCGACCGCGACCCGGGGCAGGGTGACGACCTGCGGCGCATCGCCATCCAGGCGTGGGGGGAGGCGCTGCGCAGGCCGGAGCTGGCGGAGCGGACCCGCGTGTTCTATCTGGACGTGCGCGGCAGTCTCGCCGAGTTGGCCGGGCGGTGGCGGGAGGAGGGTCGGCTCGGGCCGCAGGCGGATCCGGAAGCGGTGGCGTCGGTGCTGATGTCCCTGATGCCGGGGCTGCTGGTCGGCCGCTACCTGGTGGACCCGGTCTCGGTGGACCGCATGGTCGAGGGCCTGTCGGCCCTCGCCTCGGCGTTCCCCCCGTGGCAGGGCGGCGACGGGCTGTAGCAGCCCTGCGGGATCGTCGACTCGTGGGCGGGGGTGGGACTTTCGGGCCGCCGGGCCGGGATGAGAGCCGGGCCGGTCGCCGGCCCGGCGACCGGCCGGGCCCGCTGTGGGGCCGCCGGGTGGCACTGGCGACTCATCGCAGGTGGCTCCTGGAGGCGCTCACCTCGGCCGGCGGCAGCCACCCCTCCGCCGATCCGGACGAACTCGCCGACGCCTTCCGGGAGTTGCTGAGCGCGAAGGAACGCGCCGAGGTCCTCCGCCCGGGTGTCCTTTCACCGCCTGCGGCGCGGGGAGAGCGGGGCGCGGCGCCGCAGGCGGTGGGCCCCCCGGCGTCAGCGATCGGCGCCCACTGCCACCGGGCCCGGCTGGGCGGGGGCGAGCCAGGGCGAGTCGTACTCGACGTGCTCGGGGCCCAGGCCGTGGGGCGCGTTGGTGTAGAGGCGCAGGCGCAGCCCGTCGGGGTCGGGGACCACGAGGAGCCAGCCCGCCAGGGCGACGACCGGCGGCGAGTGCGGGACGCCGAGCGCGTCGAGATGGGCGGTCCAGCGGTCGAGGGCGGTGCGGTCCTCGACGGCCAGGGTGAGGAACTCGTAGCCGTTCAGGGCGGCGCAGGTCGCCGGATCGAGGCGCAGTTCGATCCGGGTGCCCAGGCCGGGGGCGTCGAGGATGACGGCGAACAGGGTGCCGTCGGGGCGGCGGTGGTCGAGCGCCTCGATGCGGCGGGCGCCGAGGACCGCGGTGTACCAGCGGGCGCTGCGCTCCAGGTCGGTGACGGGCAGTTTGAGGTGGTGGATTCCGGTGTAGGGCGGGGCGGTGGTGGGGTTCATGGTCAGCTCCCGATCGCTGCGGCACCGGCGCCGGTGGCCGCGAGGGCGGGGCGGTCGACGGGGGTGCCGCGCCGCCACAGGTGGGTGATGGCACGCAGGGCGGTGATGTCGTGGGTGGGGTCGCCCTCGACGAGGAGCAGGTCGGCGCGCAGTCCCGGAGCGATGCGGCCCCGGTCGGTGAGGGCAAAGGCGTCGGCGGGCGCGGCGGTGGCGGCGGTCAGTGCCTGGGTGGGGGTGAGTCCGGCGGCCACCAGCAGGGCGAGTTCGCCGTGGTAGCTGATGCCGTGGGTGGTGGGGTGGCCCATCCCGCCGGTGCCGTCGGTGCCGGCCAGCAGGGGGACGCCGAGCCGGAACATGCGCAGGGCGGCGTCGGCGGCGTGGGCCGGGTCCATGCTGATCGGGCCGACGCGCTCCGCGGGGTTCGTGGTGCGGATCCGGTCGAGTTCGTCGAGCCATCGCGGGTCGGCGTAGGGGCGCAGCCGGGGGTCGTCGGCGAGTTCGTACTCGGCCGGGGTGGGGGTCATCCCGGTGAGTGCGGTCAGGGTGGGGACGACGAAGACGCCGTGTGCGGCGGCGGCTTCGATCAGGTCGTCGCTGCTGTGGCCGTCGGCCGGGGCGTGGGCGAGGCCGTCGATGCCGCAGTCGATGGCCTGCCGGGCGGCGGCGCGGGTGAGGGTGTGGGCGACGGTGCGCAGGCCGCGTTCGTGGGCGGCGCGCACCAGGGCGGTGACGGTCTGCGCGGACATCAGCGGCATCGGGTGGCCGATGGCCGTGCCGTCCTCGATGAAGATCTTGAGGTGGTCGGCGCCTTCGGCGACCCGGGCCGCGACGAAGGCGTCGGCGTCCTGCCATCGGGCGATGGTGGGGAAGGGTTCGAGCAGGCCGGACTCGACCAGCTGACCGGGGTGTCCGCCGGGGGCGGTGGCACCGGTGGTGGCGACGCGCAGGTCGGCGAGGTCGTCCCGCCGGTCGGCGGCGGCCCGCAGTCGGCGGGCGGTGGCGGGTGCGCCGCCCATGTCGAGTTCGGTGGTGACCCCGAACAGCAGGGACTGGCGCAGCTGCCCGGTATCGGTGGCGTGGGTGTGGGTGTCGATCAGGCCGGGGAGGAGGGTGCGGCCGGTTCCGTCGACGAGGTGTGCGCCCTCGGGGAGGGGCAGGGCGCCGCCGACGGCGGTGATGAGCGGGCCCTCGATCAGCACGTCGCGGGCGGGGTGGAGGCGGGTGCCGTCGAAGACGGCGGCCCGGCGGATGAGGGTGGGGCGGGAGGCGGGAGCGGACATGTCCGTGACTCCTTCGAACGTGCGGTCTTCAGGCCGCGGGCTCAAGGGGCAGGTGGTCGGCCAGACGGTCGGCCACCTCGCCGGGTGCGGCCGGTACGCCGTGCGCGGCGAGGTAGCCGTCCGGGCGGACCAGCAAAGTGGTTTCTAGTGCGATGATGTGACGGACCATCAGGCGGCCGTTCTCCGAGGGCAGGCGCACAGGGGCGGCGGTCGCGGAGGCGGGGAGGGCAAGGGTCCAGTGCAGGCCGTCCGGCGGGACGAGCCTCGGGCAGACCCGCGTGCCGGGGCGCGGGACGCCGAGGTCGGGCCGGTCGGTGTAGCCGATGTCGAGCTGGGCGAGCTTGGCAGCGATCCAGTCGGTGACCCCCGGGCTGCCCGCGGCTGCAGCCAGCAGGGCGTTGCGCTGCGTGCAGGCCACGGGGTCGGTCAGGGCGGCGGCCTCGGCGAAGCGGGCGGTGAAGGAGACGAGTGCGCGGGCGACGGGATGCCGCTCGTGGTGGTAGCTGTCGAGCAGGGCGTCCGGCGCCATCCCGCTCAGGACGGCGTGCAGCTTCCAGGCCAGGTTCCCGGCGTCCTGGATGCCGGTGTTCATGCCCTGCCCGCCGGCCGGGCTGTGGGTGTGGGCGGCGTCGCCCGCCAGCAGGACGGGCCCGGCGCGAAACGACTCGGCCACCCGTTCCTGCACCCGGTACGTCGAGGCGGCGACCACCTCGGCGACCCGCGCCGCCTCCCGCGCGGGACCGCGCTCGGACAGGAGCCGCTCGACGTCCGCCGCGCACGGGGCGGCCGATCCGGGTGCGGCGGGGGTGACCAGCCGGTGCAGGCCCTGGGCGAGTGGCGAGAGCAGCAGCATGCCCGCCGCGGAGAGGAAGAAGGTGGGGTCCTCGCAGGCCGCGGCCCGGGTACCGGACTTGAGGCGGACGTCGGCGAGCGCGAACAGCTGCTCCCGCGCGGCGCCGGGGAAGGCGATGCCCGCCGCCGTGCGCACCGCGCTGTGCAGACCGTCGCAGCCGACCAGGTAGCGGGCGGACACGGCGCGCACCACCCCGTCCGGGCCGGCGACCGCCGCGCTCACGCCGGGATGGTCGGGGGTGATGCCGAGGAGACGGTGGTGGCGGTGGACGGTACCCCCCAACTCCTCCAGCCGCGCCAGCAGTTGCTCCTCGGTGGTCTGCTGGGAGGCGAGCAGCATGTACGGGTGCGGGGTGTCCAGCTGGTCGTAGCTGGCTCGCAGGAGCGTCCGGTCGCGGTCGTGGAGGCGAAACCCCCGCGCCTTCGTCCCGGCTTGGACGAGCGGGGCGCCGACCCCGATCCGGTCCAGGTACTCCAGGGTGCGCGGCTGGACGGCCGCCGCCCTGCTGCCGGGCCCGATCCCGGCACCCCGGTCGATCAGGACATGGTCCACGCCCAGCTGACACAGGCTCACCGCCAGGGCCAGGCCGGTAGGGCCGGCTCCGACGATCAGCACGGAACTCTGGCCGGGAAGAGGCGGAACAAGCGGTAAGGCGGTCATGACACGCTCCTCGCCGTACAGGACGGCAGCCGCCGGAGGGCGTCCGGCAGCAGCACGCAACCAGCGAAAACGAACGTTTCCGTTTCGCCTCGACGGTAGCAACCTCCACCCCATAGCGCAAACGACCGTTTCCTTTTGAGTCTCGGCCGGGCGGGCCTCGGGGTGCTCCTCGCTTCGGGATCGCGCCCGCACCAGGTTCGACCGGGCGGTCGGAGAAGCCCGGCAGGAAGCCCGCCGTGATGACCGCACGCAGGATCCGGCCGATCTGGCGCCGCCGCTCCAGCACGCGGGGAGGAAGCTTCTCTTGGCGCCACCGCCACCGACCGCCGCATCATGGCCGCCGGCACCGTCAGCGCCGTCGACATCGCCCGCCAGTTCCGCCTGGGCGCCGACGGCGCGCAGGACCCGGCCGTCATCCGGGGCCTGCTCGACGCGGCCGTCGCCGCGCGTACCGCCGACGCCCACGGCGAAGGTGTCCAGAGCTTCCGGCTCTTCCCCGACACCGCCGGGCAGGCCAGCGCCCTGGGCGGCCGGCACGGCTTCGAGGGCTTCGAGTACTACCGCACCGACCGCGCCCGGCACCCGCGCTCGGCGACGTTCCTCACCTGGTCCCGCGTCGACCGCATGACCACCTTCGACGCCTACCGGAAAGTGACGGACGTCGGATGGCGGATCACCTCACCCAGACCCGTAGCGCCCCCTCCCCGCGGTCGTCGGACCAGGAGAGCGCCCCGTAGGGGGCATCGCTGACTTCACGGAACCGTCACGAAGTGCATGGGCCGCACCTACCAGGTGACCGTGCCGGACACGGCCACGGCCACGGCGGTCACCATCACCGACGTCACGGACATCACCCGTCCCGCCCTGCTCGGCACCGCCCTGCCCTGCCCGACGGCACGGGAACCTGGCACGTCAGCACCGTCCGCCATCTCGGCTCCACCCAAGCCCGGGGCCTGCTGCACGCGGCAGCCCTCCTGTACGAAGCCGCCTGCCCGCGACCCCGCTGATCGTTCCATAACGAGTTCGGCCCGCGGCCGGAAAGGTGCGGTCTCCGGCCGGGCGCGTCCAGCCCGCGTCGGCCGGCCGACTGCCTGACGGCTGCGGACGGAATCGGTGGGGCCGCCGTGAGCGGTCGGCGGCCCCACCGCCCCAGGCGGCTGCCGACCGACGACCGGGCCACGCATCGCGGCACCGCGCAAACGTGAGCGCGAGCCGACGGGACATCGCGCGTCCGGTGTTCCAGACCCCGGAGTGAGCCCGTCACCGGCTGGGCACGAGCCTTGTCACTTCGCGCACAGCCGGTTCAGGTCATTGACGTCGATCTTGATGGCGTCGGTGGTGGGGCTGCTCCAGGGGTGGCTGTTGAGGAAGTTCTGCGCGGCGTTGCGCACCCCCTGCCAGGTGGTGGCGTTGGTCGGGGCGCCGGCCTGCCGGAGGTCGTTCTGGGTGTTGCGGACCGCCTGACCGCACGTGGTCGCCCTGGAGGGCGACGGGGCGGCCGCAGCGTCAGTGGCCAAAGCGGTGCCGAGCGCGAGGGCGCGCTCAAGACAACGGGGACGACTGCCTGTCGGATCTTCACGTGCTGGACCTCTCACTGCCGAAGGGGAACCTCTGCGGCCCCCGAAGTGCGCTGGCAGCAACGAGTCTGGGTCAGCGGTCGGCGGCCGATGGCCAGGCGCGACCGTCAGCACCCGAACGAGGTACCCGGCGCCGACAGCCGCTACGCCCTGCACTCCCGTCAGCCTGGCAAGCCCTGCGAACGGACGGGGCGGGGAAGCTCAGCTAGTGTCCTGCGCCGGAACTTTCGGCTATAAGTATGTAGGCTGTTTTCGTGTCGCAGCGAGGCCCGAAGGCCGTAGAGATCGTGCTCTCCGCAAAGGAGCGCGCCGAGTTGTCGCGTTGGTCAGGTGGTGGGGCTGGATCCCGGGCGGCCGAGCGTGCCCGGATCGTCCTGGCCTGTGCGGACGGGGTGTCAAGTGCCCAGGTGGCGGCGGCTGCGGGTGTGAACGTGGCGACAGTGCGCAAGTGGCGCTCGCGGTTCGCCGCCGACCGGCTGTCGGGCCTGGCCGATGAGCCTCGGCCGGGCCGGCGCAAGGCGGATCTGGTGCTTACCGAAGATGAGCGTGTTCAGTTGACGAGGTGGGCGCGGCGGGCCAAGACCGCGCAGTACCTTGCACTGCGCGCGAAGATCGTGCTGGCCTGCGCCGAGGGCGACACGAACATGCAGGTCGCGGCCGAACTCGGAATCGGACCGGGCACGGTCAACCGCTGGCGGGCCCGGTTCATCGCGGGTCGCCTGGACGGTCTGCAGGATGAGCCCCGGCCCGGCCGGCCGCCGTCGGTCCTGCTCGACCAGGTCGAGGATGTCGTCGTCGCGACGCTGGAATCGACCCCGGGCAAGGACACGCACTGGTCGCGGGCCTCCATGGCCGCTCGTACGGGGCTGTCGAAGTCCACGGTCGGGCGGATCTGGAAGAGGTTCGATCTCAAGCCCCACCTGCAGGACGCCTTCAAGCTGTCCACCGATCCGCTGTTCGTGGAGAAGGTCGTCGATGTCGTCGGGCTCTACCACAATCCGCCCGAGCGGGCCGTGGTTCTCTGCGTGGACCGAGAAGTCCCAAATCCAGGCGCTGGACCGGTCCCAGCCGGTCCTGCCGATGATGCCGGGCATGCCCGAACGCCGCACCCACGACTACCTGCGCCACGGCGTCACCAGCCTGTTCGCCGCCTTCAACGCCGACGGCACCGTCATCGGCGAACTCCACCGCCGCCACCGCGCTGTGGAGTTCAAGAGGTTCCTCGTCTCGATAGACAAGGCCGTTCCGCGCGAACTCGACGTCCACCTGGTGTGTGACAACTATGCCACCCACAACACCGCCGAGATCAAGACCTGGCTCGCGAAGCACCCGCGCTTCCACGTCCACTTCACCCCGACCGGCTCCTCCTGGCTCAACCAGGTCGAGCGCTGGTTCGGCCTGCTCACTGACAAACTCATCCGCCGCGGCGTCCACACCTCCATCAAGGCCCTCGAAGACGACATCAAAGCCTGGATCGACACCTGGAACCAGAACCCCAGACCCTTCACCTGGACCAAGAACGCCGATGAGATCCTCAAATCCCTCGCCGACTACCTCACCAAGATCAAGCCAGCCGACACAAAAACAAGCGACTAAATAAACACCGAAAGTTCCGGCGCAGGACACTGTCACGCGGTGATCGTCCATCGTTCGTCGACGGTGAAGCCGTCGGGGTCAGCAGACCTTCCGGTAGGGCACTTCGGGGAGGTAGGTGTCCCAGTCGGCTTTCGGTAGTCCGCCTTCGGCTCGTTCGCAGATGTCGGTGGCCAACTGGTCCGGGGCGACCGCGATCTCGTACGCCGGTACGTGCTCGGTCGCCACGCGCAGGGTGCGGTCGTCGGGGCTGAAGGCCAGGGAGAGGGAGGCACCTCCCGGTATGGGGAGGGCAGGGTCGAATGGTTGGCGGGATGCGAGGTCCCACATCCGCAGTGTTCCGTCGGTGCCCGCGGCGGCCAGGGTGCGGCCGTCGTGGGAGAAGGCGAGTGCGGAGATGGGGTCGAACCCTCTCGCGGTGTTGGGTCGGAAGGCACCAGGCAGTATGCCGAGGTTTCGCTCGGCGGCGCCGTCCCGCAGGGTGACGCGGCCGGCTTCGTCGCCGGTGGCCAGGTACTCGCCGCCCGGGCTGAACGCCACGGTGTGGGCCCTGCTCTGGGTGAGCGTACGGGGGTCTATCCGGCCGCCTGACGGCAGGTCGGCGAGCTGGTTGTGTGAGGTGCCGAGGAGTTGTCCGTCCGGCCGGACGGCGAGTAGTTCCCCGCCGGCTCCGTACACCCCTGTTCTGACCCTCTGGGACAGGTCCCAGAATTCCACGGCCCCGCCCTGATCCATCCGTGACACCAGAAGCGACTGTCCGTCCGGTGTGAAGCCGATCGCGTCGACAGCCGACACGGCGAGCCTCTCACTGGCCACGAGGTCCAGGGTCGTGGTGACGCTGGCGGTGGAAACGTCCCAGGTCGACACCCTGGGGGGTGAATCCCACTGCAAGAGGTCGAAGACGCTGAAGGCGAATACCCCCCCATCGGGACGGAACGCCATGAGGACCGTGCAGGGCAAGGGGATGCGGCGCTGCGAGGTGCAGGATATGTGGGGAAGGTCGACGACGTGTCCTGCATTGCGGAGATCGTGCAGTTGGAAGTGGTACGTGTCCCCGCCCTCGAGCGACGGCAGCGTGGCCAGCGTGCTGCCGTCGGGGCTGAATGCGGCAGCCGCGATCGGCCGGCTCGTCCAGGCTGGGGCGAGGGCGTTGGTGAGGTCGATGGTGCGGACCACGGCTCCGGTCGGGCCCTCCAGGTAGCGGATCCGGTGTGCGGCCGGATCCAGTCTGAACTGGCTGGTGTCGGGGTTGGCGAGCGGATGCCGCAGGATCGGGGCCGATGGTGTGTCGAGGCGCCACAGCAGGACTTCCTTGCCGTCCGCCGTCACCATGAGCGTTCCGTCCGGGCTGAACGTCGTCTCCCTGATGTCGGTGTGCTCGATCTGGGGGAGTTCCGTTCCCGAGGTGATGTCCCAGATCCGGACTCCCTCGCTGTCGACGACTGTCAGCCGGCGGCCGCCCTGCGCGAACCCGACCGCTTGGTTGAGGCACTGCTGCGCGGTGACGTGGGGAGCCCAGGGGGTGGGGACCTGGCGCTGTTCGGGCATGTTCCACACCTGGACCGGCTCGTCCGGAAGGCACAGTGCCACCAGGCGGTCGTCGGGGCTGAGCGCCGCGTCGGGGTAGGGGTAGTACTGCATGCGGTTCTCCACCCGCATCTGCTGCTGCCTGACTTCTGGCACGCGGCGCAGTTCGTCGGGGCCGGCCGGCCTGCGCTCACCGCTCCTGGTGCGTCGTTCGAGCAGTAGGCGACCGTCGAGGATATCCCGGACCTGGACCACGTCGTCCGCTCCCGCGACGGCGTAGAAGAGCAGGGTCCGTCCGCTCGGGCCGAACCGGGCCGCGGTTCCCCTCATACCGGAATCGAACGCGAGGGGTGCCGCCCGTAGTGGCTCGGCCGGGACTATGCGGGAGCGTTCCGCAGGCACATCCCACACGTACACACGGTCGTACTCGAACGCGGCGAGTGTCCGGGTGTCGGCGCTCATGTCCTCCACCGCATCGGCCGCGGACCTCAGACCGGGGAGCGTCGCCATCCGCCGGTGCGTGTCGACGTCCCACTTCACCACCTCGTCGCGGCCGACAGCGACGAAGGTGCGGCCGTCGCCGCTGAGGAAGTGGGTCTGCGGGACGGGTTTGTCGGAGAGCGGATCGGTGAAGACGTCCTGGTCCGGTCGGGCGGCGGCGCCGAGCAGTGCGGACCGTGACTCGGGGAGATCGGCCGTCTTCCACGCGGCGAGGCTCAGCCGCATCGCCGTGAGGGGGTCGGAGGAGCGCATGCTGTCCGCCGCGGCGGCGGCCCGGCGGGCGGCGGCCTCCGTGCGGCGGCGTTCACCGGTCCGGTTCTGCTGCCACGCGATCACCCCGGCCAGCAGGACAAGGACGACCAGGGCGGACAGTGTGGCAATGAGAGTACGCAGCCGTCGAGCTGAACGTGCCGCGCTTCGCTGTTCTCGGCTTCGGGCGGCGAGAGCGGCCGTGACGAACTCGAACTCCAGCGGGGTGAGGTCCCTGCGGTGCCAGGCTCTCGGGAAGGACGTTTCGGTCGCTTCCAGGCGGGTGCCCCGGTAGAGCGCTCCGGGGTCCTGGTCCAGTTCCTCCCAGGCTTTGGCCGCTTCGGTGAGATGCCGGTGCTGGCGCAGCCTGTCGCGGGCGTCCTCGACCCAGGCGTTGAGCCGCGGCCAGGAGCTGATCAGTGCCTCGTGGGCGAGGTGGACGGTGTCGCCGTCCAGGGTGATCAGCCGGGCGCGGGCCAGGACTTCCAGCACCGCCGCTGTATCGGTGCCGCCGTCACCGGTCCCCAGGGACTCCAGCTCGGCGCGGTCGGCGGGACGGCTCGTGTCCTGCACGCCCTCTCCCGCGGTGACCAGCCGCAGCAGGACCCGCCGGGCAACGGCGGCCTGCTCCGGCGTCAGGCGGTCGTAGGCCCGCTCCGCCGTGCGGGCGACGGCACCGCGCACACCGCCGGCGGCCTCGTAGGCGGCCTCTGTCAGTGCCCTGCCCTTGCGGCGGCGCCAGGTCTCCAGCAGGACGTGCGACAGCAGCGGGAGCCCGCCCGGCTCGCCGTCGACCTCCTCGATGATCCTCGAGGTGAGGCTGCGCTCGACGATCAGGCCAGCGCCGGCGGCCGGCTTGACGATCGCCTCCCGCAGCCCGGCCGGTCCCATCGGCCCGACCAGCAGCGTGGCCTTCCGCACGGCAAAGGCCAGGTCGGTGTGCTCCGCGCAGCGGCCGAAGAAGTCCGCCCGTACCGCCAGGACCACCCGTAATCGGCTGTCCGGCGCGCACACCGCCAGGAGCAGATCGATGAAGGCGGCGCGTTCCGCCGGCTCGGTGCACAGCGTGAACGTTTCCTCGAACTGGTCCACCACCAGCACCGTGTCGCCCGTGCCGTTCCCGGGTGTCACCAGCGCGGCCTGGTCGGAGGCGGGCCGCGGGCCCGGAGTGAAGATCCGGATGGCGGCCGGACCCGTGCCCGTCGCGCCCCGGTCCCGGAGTGCCGGGATCAGTCC
>NZ_JBHVWC010000110.1:0-1734 GCF_042882445.1 Kitasatospora sp. NPDC058218
CGGGCCCGCGGGGGGGGGGGGGGGGCGGTACCGGGTCCGGGGGCCCGGGGGGGGGGGTCCCACCGTGTCGGGCTTGCCCGGGCCGTGGGCGGGCCATCGCCCCCAAGCCGCCGAGCCGGAAGAACATCGTGACCGCCACCGAGCACAGCCAGGAACTCATCAACGTCGCCGCCCAGGCGGCGGCCGACAAGCTGGCGCACAACATCATCGCGTTCGACGTCAGCGACGTGCTGTCGATCACCGACGCCTTCCTGATCGCCTCCGCGAACAACGACCGCCAGGTCAAGTCGATCGCCGAGGAGATCGAGGACAAGCTGCGCGAGCAGCTGGACATCAAGCCGGTGCGCCGGGAGGGCGAGCGCGAGGGCCGCTGGATCCTGCTCGACTACCTGGACATCGTGGTGCACGTCCAGCACTCCGAGGAGCGCTCCTTCTACTCCCTGGACCGGCTCTGGAAGGACTGCCCCGAGCTGCCGCTGCCGGCCGACGCGCTGGCCTCCCGCAACCGCCCCGACGCGCACACCGACGAGGCCGGCAACGCCCTCACCCCGGCCGAGGTCGCCCCGGCCGACAACTTCGGCGCCGAGGACTACAGCTGAGCCGGGAGGCGCGGGGCCCGCGCATCGTCTTCTGGCGGCACGGCCAGACCTCCTGGAACCTCGAATCGCGGTTCCAGGGCACCACGGACATCGAGCTGACCGGTCAGGGCGTCCTGCAGGCCCAGCGGGCGGCCCGGCTGCTCGCCGGACTGCACCCCGACCTGCTGATCTCCTCGGACCTCCAGCGCGCCCGCCGCACCGCCGAGGAGCTGGCCAGGATCACCGGCCTGGACGTGCAGCACCACGAGGGGCTGCGCGAGACCTACGCCGGCTCCTGGCAGGGGCTCACCAACGCCGAGATCCGGGCCCGCTTCCCGGAGGAGTACGCGGCCTGGGCGCAGGGCGAACCGGTCCGGCGCGGCGGCGGCGAGCTGTCCACCGAGGTCGCCGACCGTTCGGTGCCGGTGGTGCTGGACGCGGTCGGCAAGCTGCCGGAGGACGGCACCCTGGTGGTGGTCAGCCACGGCGGCACCATCCGCACCATGCTCGGGCAGCTGCTCGGCATGGAGCCGGCGCTCTGGGAGTGCTTCGGCGGCCTGTCCAACTGCTGCTGGTCCGTACTGGGCCGGGGGGCGCGCGGCTGGCGTCTGCTGGAGCACAACGCGGGCACCCTCCCGCAGCCGGTGATCGGCGACGACACCTGATCGGGCGGATCTGATCGGGAACGGCGCCCGACCGGGGGGACCTGATCGAGGGCGAGGCCCGATCGGCGATGACGCGATCGGCGACGGGCGGGCGGTGCCGGCCGGGCGGCGGCGTTCGGGTGGTGACACCTGGGCGGCGACGTTCGGCGGTGAGCCGCCGAGCGGCCTGCGGGGGCGGATTTCGCAGTTCCGGGCCTGACCAGTTAGAGTCTTCCTCGTTCGCACGGAAGAAAACGCGGCCCGGAAGGGAAGCGGGAAATCCGGTGAGTGCGGGGCTGTAGCTCAGTTGGTAGAGCGCTTGCATGGCATGCAAGAGGTCCGGGGTTCAATTCCCCGTAGCTCCACTCCGCACCTGCGGTCCGCGAGGGCCGTGCGTGTCGCGGGGCTGTAGCTCAGTTGGTAGAGCGCTTGCATGGCATGCAAGAGGTCCGGGGTTCAATTCCCCGTAGCTCCACAGAACGGCAGAAGGCCGCCACCCACCGGGTGGCGGC
>NZ_JBHVWC010000110.1:1744-20274 GCF_042882445.1 Kitasatospora sp. NPDC058218
CCAAACACGCCCCCGCCCCCCCCCCCCCCGTGGGGCCCCCCTTCTGCGTTTCCGCCCTTCCCGTCGCCGGGTGCCCTGGCCCCGGCGGGCGCTCAGGAGTGGCAGCTGTTCAGCCAGCCGCCGGGCGGCAGGGCGGCGAGCTCCTCGATCCGCGCGCGGTCCCCCGGCCCCTCCGGGAGGTAGACCACCACATAGGTCTCGGGCACCCCGGGCAGCGTCAGGTACGAGGCGTTGAGCCGAAGCACCCCGACCTCCGGGTGCCGGAACACCCGCAGCGAGGTCTCCGGCGGCGCCACCTCCTGCCGGGCCCAGAGGCCCCGGAACAGCTCGCTCTTCGCCGACAGCCCCTGCACGTGCTCCTCCCAGGCCGGCTCGCCGACGTGCTTGCCGTACGAGGCCCGCAGCACCGCCACCATCCGAGGCAGCGCCTCCGCACGGTTCAGGAACGGGTTGCAGCACGGCGGCATGAGGAGCGTGCACCAGATGCTGTTGAACCGCCCGCTGGGCGTGGCGGTCCGGTTCGTCCCGAACAGCGACTCGTACGACCGGTTGTACATCAGCACGTCGAACCGGGTGTTGGAGACCGCGGCAGGCAGCGGCGCGAGCGCGTCCAGGATGGCCTGGGTGGACGGGTCGAGGACCGGCGGATCGGGCTGGGCGCTCGGGCTCGCGGACACCCCCGCAAGCCGGAACAGGTGCTCGCGCTCGGTGTCGTCCAGCCGCAGCGTCCGGGCCACCGCCGCCAGCACCTGCTCGCTGGCGTTGATCGGCCGCCCCTGCTCCAGCCAGGTGTACCAGGTGACGCCGACCCCGGAGAGCTGCGCCACCTCCTCCCGGCGCAGCCCCGGCGTACGGCGGCGCAGCCCCGGCGGCAGACCGACCTCCTCCGGGGTGACCCGGGCCCGGCAGGCCTTGAGGAAGCCGGCCAGCTCGGTGCGGCGGCGGTCCTGCCGGCGCGGCCCGACAACGGTGGCGGTGCGGTCGTCCAGGACGGTCATACCCGCCATCGTGCCGCAGACCGGGCGGCCGAAACAGGTGCTGCCAGTACCAGGATCGGCAGGCTCTAACCACCAGTACCGGGCGCGCGGCACGCTGGGGCCATGACGGACCTTCAGATCCGGCCCGGCGTGGCCGGCCGCACCACCAGCGGCTCGGCCACCAGGCCCGGGCTGCTCCTCGCCCTCCTGCTCTGCGGCCAGTTCATGGCCATCCTGGACGTCTCCATCGTGAACGTCGCGGTGCCGACCATCCGCACCGACCTGCACGCCTCCGGTGCGGCCCTCCAGCTCGTCATCGCCGGCTACACCATCGCCTACGCGGTGCTGCTCATCACCGGCGCCCGGCTCGGCGCCCGCTACGGCTACAGCCGGCTGTTCCAGCTGGGCCTGGCCGCCTTCACCGCCGCCTCGCTGGCCTGCGGCCTCGCGCCGGCCACCGGCTGGCTGATCGCCTTCCGGCTGCTCCAGGGCGCGGGCTCGGCCCTGATGGTGCCGCAGGTGATGAGCCTGGTGCAGCAGACCTTCACCGGCGCCGCCCGGACCAGGGCGCTCGGCCTCTACTCGGCGGTGCTGGCCGGGGGCCTGGCGGTCGGCCAGGTGCTCGGCGGCCTCCTGGTCAGCGCCGACCTGTTCGGGACGGGCTGGCGCCCGGTCTTCCTGGTCAACGTGCCGATCGGGCTGACGCTGCTGGCGGCCGGTGCCCGGCTGCTGCCGAGCCTGCCGGGCGACCGCGAGCGCGGCTTCGACCTCCCCGGCCTGGTGGTGCTCGGCGCGGCCCTCGGGCTGCTGGTGGTGCCGCTGGTGCTCGGCCGCGAACTGGGCTGGCCCGCCTGGGGCTGGGTGATGCTCGCCGCCGGCACGGCACTGTTCGGCCTGTTCGCGGTGGTCGAGCGGCGGATCGCCCGGCGCGGCGGTCAGCCGCTGATCACCGGCCGGGTGCTGCGGGCGGCCGGACTGCGCCCGGCGGCGGGCGCGATCTTCATGATCATGGCGGCCTTCGCGGGCTTCCTGTTCGCCTTCGCCCTGCACCAGCAGTCCGGTCTCGGGCACAGCGCGCTGCGCGCCGGTCTCTGCTCGGCGCCGGTGGCGCTCGGCTTCGGTTTCTCCAGCCTGCACTGGCAGCGGCTGCCCGGCCGGCTGCACGGCGTCCTGCCGCTGCTCGGCGCCCTCCTGCTGGCCCCCGGCTACCTGCTGCTCGGGGTGCTGCTCGGCGGCGGCGCCGAGATCGGCCCGGCGGCGCTGGTGCTGATGGCCGGGCTCGGCCTCGTCGCCGGCTGCTCGTACTCGCCGCTGTTCGCCCGGGCGTTGGGCGGCGTCGCCCCGGCGGACGCGGCGGACGCCAGCGGTGTGATGGTGACGGTCGTCCAGCTCGGCCAGGTGGTCGGGGTCGCGGTGCTCGGCTCGGTCTTCCTCGGCGGGGTCGATCTGCCGGCGGCGGCCGGGGACTCCGGGCACGCCCTGCTGGTGACCACCGCCGCCATCGCGGGCATCGTCGGCCTCGGCGCGGCCTTCGCGGCCCGCACCCGTCCGACGGCCGGGTAGTACCTCCGGTAACGGATTCGTGGAGCACCCCTTCGACCGTGTAAAGTAGTCGATGTCGCCGAGGGAAACCGCAGGAAACCTCCGGTGACAACGCAGGTCAAGGGGCTGTAGCTCAGTTGGTAGAGCGCTTGCATGGCATGCAAGAGGTCCGGGGTTCAATTCCCCGTAGCTCCACAGCAGTCGAGGGCCGTCTCCCGTTCCGGGAGGCGGCCCTCGGTGTTTCCCGGACCGCCGTGACGGCTCGGCGCCGGGCGGCCCGGGAGTTTCCGAACGGCTCGGCGGCCGGCCCCGGGGGACCGCTACCGTCGTGCCATGGCCGATCTGGAACGCAGACGCAACGAGGAGCTGGCCCGGATACTGCACCAGCTCGGCTGGAACCCGGAGCGCCTGGCCCGCGAGGTGAACCTCACCCTGCCGCCCGGTCTGGCGATCAGCTCCACCGCCCCGTACAAGTGGCGCGACCGGGGCATGGTCCCGCGCAGCCCGCACGACCAGACGGTCTGCGAGGTGCTCAGCCGCACGCTCGGCATCGCCGTCACCTACGAGCAGCTCTGGGGCCGGATGGGCGGCAACCGGGGGGCCAAGATCCTCTCGCCGCGGCTGCTCAGCGACCCGTGGACGGCCGACACCGCGCAGACCGCGCTGCGCGAGGCGGCCACCGACGCCGGACCGGTCCGGCTCACCGACCTGTTCCGCGGCGCCGACCTCGACCAGGCCGCCGGCCGACTGGCCACCCCGCCGCCGCCCGTCGGCGGTGGCGAGGGTGCGCTGCGGATCGACCCCGCGCTGGTCGGGGAGCTCCGGCTCTCCTACCGGAGCAAGCTGCGGCTGGAGCGGGCCTGCGGAGGCGGCCTGGTGCTCGGGCCGGCCCGGGCCGAGCTGGCCATGGTCGCCAAACTGCTGGAACTCGGCGGGTACGACGAGGAACTCGGCCGCGCGCTGTACGGCACGGCGAGCCGGCTGGCCCGGCTGGCGGGCTGGGCCGCGTACGACCTCGGGCACGAGGCGGCGGCCCAGCGGGCGTTCGTGGCCGCGCTGCGCGCCGCGCACCTCAGCGGGGACCCCCGGCTCGGCGTGGGGGTGGTCGGTTGCCTGGTGGTGCTGGCCACCCAGGGCGGGGGAGGGCGGGGGCTGGACGCGGTCACCGTGCTCGCCGGGGTGCTGGAGGCGGCGGGGGACGCGCTCGGCCCGGTCGACCGGGCCCTGCAGCTCGGCCGGATGGCCCGTGCGTACGGGCGGCGCGGCGAGCCGGAGGAGATCGCGGCGGCGGCCGGGCGGGCGTTCGCCGAGCTGGGCGGGGCGTTCGTGGGGTCGAGTGGTGCTGGGGCGGCGGCGGGTCCGGCCGCCGGCGCCGACGCGGGGCGTGCGGTGGGCGGGCGCACGGGCGCGGAGGTGGCGCAGGCCCGGGCGGACCTCGCCGGCATGGTGGGGGAGGGCTACCTGCACCTCGGTGACCACCGGAGCGCCCAGGCCCTGCTCACCGAGGCGGTGGCCGGGCTCGGCCCCGGCCGGGCACGGGCCAGGGCGCTGCTGATGGTCCGGCTGGCGGACTCCCAGCGCCGCACCGGACGCCTCCGGGAGGCCGCCGACACGGCCGACCGGGCGCGCGCCCTGGCGGCCGGGATGCAGTCCGAGCGGGTCGCCCGCGCGCTGCGCGACTTCGACGCGGCCTCCCGGTCGATATCACCGGAGGAGGCCTGAGCCCCTTGCGGTACCCTGAGCCCATGCGAACCGTGCGCCTGCTCCTTAGCCGGCCGCGCTGACCAGGACCGGCCGCGCCCCAGGGCGGGCGCCGGAGTCGGCGTGGCATCCCCTCCTGCGAGGGGCTTTTTTGTTTTCCGCCGCCTTTCGTGTCGCGCCCGGCCCTGTGCCCGGTTCGCCCACTGACATCGATGGAGCCTGAAGGACCATGAGCGAGACGACCCCTGCTTCCGGCGCGGCCGAGGCCGCAACCGAGCCGTTCCGGTACAGCGCCACCCTGGCGGCGGAGATCGAGTCCCGCTGGCAGGACATCTGGGAGAAGGAAGGGACGTTCAGCGCCCCCAACCCGGCCGGCGACCTGGCCGACCCGACCGCCGGCGACGTCTCCGCGAAGCCGCACAGCTTCATCATGGACATGTTCCCGTACCCCTCGGGCGCGGGCCTGCACGTCGGCCACCCGCTGGGCTACATCGCCACCGACGTCTTCGCCCGCTACCAGCGGATGACCGGCCACAACGTGCTGCACACGCTGGGCTACGACGCGTTCGGCCTGCCCGCCGAGCAGTACGCGGTGCAGACCGGCACCCACCCGCGGGTCTCCACCGAGGCCAACATCGCCAACATGCGCCAGCAGCTGCGCCGGCTGGGCCTGGGCCACGACCCCCGCCGTTCGATCTCCACGATCGACCCGGAGTACTACCGCTGGACCCAGTGGATCTTCCTGCAGATCTTCAACTCCTGGTACGACGAGGAGGCCGGCCGGGCCCGTCCGATCGCCGAGCTGATCGCCGGCTTCGCGGACGGCTCCCGCGAGGTGCCGGGCGGCCGGGCGTGGTCGGAGCTGTCCGCCGCCGAGCGCGACGAACTGCTGGGCGAGTACCGGCTGGCGTACGCCAAGGAGGTGCCGGTCAACTGGTGCCCCGGGCTGGGCACCGTGCTGGCCAACGAGGAGGTCACCGCGGACGGCCGCTCCGAGCGCGGCAACTTCCCGGTGTTCAAGTCGAACCTGCGCCAGTGGATGATGCGGATCACCGCCTACTCGGACCGGCTGATCTCCGACCTGGACCTGCTGGACTGGCCCGAGGCCATCAAGCTGCAGCAGCGCAACTGGATCGGCCGCTCCGAGGGCGCGCGCGTCGACTTCGCGGCCCCCGGGGACCAGCGGATCACCGTCTTCACCACCCGGCCCGACACCCTGTTCGGCGCCACCTACATGGTGCTGGCCCCCGAGCACGGCCTGGTCGACTCGATCGTGCCGGCCGCCTGGCCCGCCGGCACCCGTGAGGAGTGGACCGGCGGCGCCGCCACCCCGGCCGAGGCCGTCGCCGCCTACCGCGCGACCGCCGCCGCGAAGTCCGACGTGGAACGCCAGGTCGAGGCCAAGGTCAAGACCGGCGTCTTCACCGGCGCCTACGCCGTCAACCCGGTCAGCGGCGAGCCCGTCCCGGTCTTCATCGCCGACTACGTGCTGATGGGCTACGGCACCGGCGCCATCATGGCCGTCCCGGCCCACGACCACCGCGACTTCGCGTTCGCCCGCGCCTTCGCGCTGCCGATGCGCTGCGTCGTCAAGCCGACCGACGGCCGCGACGAGGACCCGCACACCTGGGACGACGCCTTCGACACCTACGACTCGGTGATCGTCAACTCGGCGCACTCCGCCGACGACGTGGCCGCCGAGAACGGCATCTCCCTGGACGGTCTGAGCGTCGTCGACGCCAAGGCCGCCGTCACCGCCTGGCTGGCCGAGCGCGGCATCGGCGAGGGAACCGTCAACTACCGCCTGCGCGACTGGCTGTTCAGCCGCCAGCGGTACTGGGGCGAGCCCTTCCCGATCGTCTACGACGAGGACGGCGTGATGCACGCGCTGCCCGAGTCGATGCTGCCGGTCGAGGTCCCCGAGGTGGACGACTACTCGCCGCACACCTACGACCCGTTCGACTCGACCTCCTCGCCGAAGACCCCGCTGTCGCGCAACGAGGACTGGGTCAACGTCGAGCTGGACCTGGGTGACGGTCCGAAGACGTACCGCCGCGAGACCAACACCATGCCCAACTGGGCCGGTTCGTGCTGGTACGAGCTGCGCTACATCGACCCGTCGAACGGCGCGCGGGTCGTCGACCCGGCCAACGAGCAGTACTGGCTGGGCCCGACGGCCGAGAAGCCCGGCGGCGGCGCCGACCTGTACGTCGGCGGTGCCGAGCACGCCGTGCTGCACCTGCTGTACGCGCGCTTCTGGCACAAGGTGCTGCACGACCTGGGCCACGTCTCCTCGGTCGAGCCGTTCCACAAGCTGTTCAACCAGGGCATGATCACCGCGGACGTCTACCGCGACGAGCGCGGCTTCCCGGTGCCCGCCACCGAGGTCGAGGAGCGCGACGGCGGGTACTTCTGGGAGGGCGAGCCGGTCAAGCGCGAGGCCGGCAAGATGGGCAAGTCCCTGAAGAACGCCGTCGCCCCGGACGAGATCGCCGACGAGTACGGCGCCGACACGCTGCGCCTGTACGAGATGTCGATGGGCCCGCTGGACGTCTCCCGCCCGTGGGACACCCGCGCCGTGGTCGGCTCGTACCGCTTCCTGCAGCGGCTGTGGCGCAACATCGTCTCGGAGGCGACCGGCGAGCTGGTCGTCACGGACGAGGCGCCGGACGAGGCGACGCTGCGTGCGCTGCACAAGGCCATCGACGGCGTCCGCGGCGACATGGCCGCGCTGCGCTTCAACACGGCCGTGGCCAAGGCGATCGAACTGAACAACTTCCTGGTGAAGCGCGGCTCCACGCCGCGACCGGTCGCCGAGCAGCTGGTCCTGCTGGTCGCCCCGCTGGCCCCGCACATCGCCGAGGAGCTGTGGCGCCGGCTGGGCCACGGCGAGTCGCTGGCCCACACCGACTACCCCGTCGCCGACCCGGCGTACGTGGTGGACGAGGCGGTCACCTGCGTCGTGCAGATCAAGGGCAAGGTCAAGGCCCGGCTGGAGGTCGCGCCCACGATCTCCGACGCCGAGCTGGAGGCGCTGGCGCTGGCCGATCCCGCGGTCGTCGCGGCGATCGGGGACGCGCCGGTGCGCAAGGTGATCGCGCGGGCGCCGAAGCTGGTGAACATCGTCACCGGCTGACGACCGGCTGTTCGGCAGGGTGGTTGTTCGCCGGTCGGGTGGTTCTTCGCCGGTTCGGGCGGGTGTCCTTCGGGGCGCCCGCCCTTCGGCGTTTCCGGGACCCTTCTCGGGGAGATCCCCCATCTGTCCCTGATCTCCGCGAACCGGGCCCGTTCGGCCTGCCCCCGGCGCCGCTCGGGCGGTTACCGTGGAACCCTCGGCGGGCCGGCCCGCGTTGGGCCCGGTGGGGGCCGGTTCGGCTGACGGAAGGTGGCTCGTGATGGAAGCGCTCGGCGTGATGGTCGGCCTGGCCCTGCTCTTCGGGCTCGCGGTGCTGGTACTGGCGGTGGTCGGGACGGTCAAGGCGGCGAAGGCGGTCGCCACGAAGGTGGAGCGGCACGAGGCCAACGCCCGGCGCGCGGTCGAGAACGTGACGCTCAAGGCGAAGACCTACGCCAAGCCCGGCCCGCAGGGCCAGATCTCGGCCGTCCGGCTGAAGCTGCGGACCTCCCTGGACGGCACGCGCCAGGTCCTGGAGAGCGGCCTGGCCCAGGACGGCCAGCTCGGCGAGGCGCTCGCCCTGCTGCGGCGGCTGGACACCCATGCGGCGGAGCTGGACGGCGAGCTGCGGATCCTGGAGCGCGAGCCGGACCAGGGCCGGATCGCGGCCAAGCTGCCCGAGCTGCGGGAGCGGGCCGAACGGATCACCCACTCCGCCGAGACCATGCGCTGGGCCGCCCAGGACCGGATGCACCGCTTCGCCGACGACGAGCTGAGCCGGCTCGGCCAGGAGTGCGAGAGCGAGGCGGGCGCGCTGCGGCACTGGGACACCTCGGGGGGCGTGGGGGGCTCCGCCGCCGGTAGCGCCGCCGCCGGTGCGTCCGGTGCCGGTGGGGTGTCGGGTACGGGTACGGGGGCGGCCGGCGCGGAGGCGACGCGGCGGGCCGGGCTGACGGACGGAAGGGGCGCGCGGCCGAGCGCCGAGGAGGTGCTGGGGCTGACCGACCCGCTGGCGCGGCTGGCGGACCGGCTGCGCAAGCCGTCGGCCGGGCCGACGGCGGGCTGATCGGGCGCTGTCATCCTGGCCGGGCGCGGAGTAACCTCCGGCTCATGCCCGCCGACCTCGCACTTGTCACCGATTCCACGGCCTATCTGCCCCAGCAGGCCGTCGACCGTCACGGGATCGCCGTGGTGCCGCTGAGCGTCGCGGTCGGTGACACGGTCCTCGCGGAGGGCGTGGAGATCTCGCCCAAGGACGTCGCCGAGGCGCTGCGCGGCAAGCAGCGGGTGACGACCTCCAGGCCGAGCCCCGAGGCCTTCGCCGCCGCCTACCGGGCCGCCGCCGAGGCCGGCGCGAAGGGGATCGTCTCGGTGCACATCTCCGGTGAGCTGTCCGGCACCGCGGAGGCGGCCCGGCTCGCGGCCGCCGAGGCCCCCGTCCCGGTGCGCGTGGTGGACAGCCGGCTGGTCGGCATGGCCCTCGGGTACGGCGTACTGGCGGCGGCCGAGGCGATCGCGGCCGGGCGGCAGCTGGACGAGGTGGCCGCGGCCGTCATCGGGCGGACGGCGGGGACCAGCGGATTCTTCTACGTGGACACCCTTGAGTACCTGCGCCGGGGCGGCCGGATCGGGGCTGCCCGGGCGCTGCTCGGGTCGGCGCTGGCGGTGAAGCCGCTGCTGCACCTGCACGGCGGGCGCATCGAGCCGCTGGAGAAGGTCCGGACGGCGTCCCGGGCGATCGCGCGGCTGGAGGAGATCGCGGTCGAGCAGGCGGGGGAGCGCGAGGTCGACATCGCCGTTCACCACCTGGCGGCGGAGGACCGGGCCGAGCCGCTCGCGGAGCGCCTGCGGGGGCGGATCCCCGGCCTGCGGGAGCTGTACGTGGGCGAGGTGGGCGCGGTGATCGGTGCGCATGTCGGACCGGGGCTGCTGGCGGTGGTGGTCTCGCCGCGCTGAGGCGGGACACCCCGGTATCGAGGTGGGCGGGCGGGGTGCCGAGAAGGGCCCCGGCGGACGGACAGTCAACTTCGACGAGCATGACTCACTCGTGCGAGCGATCCGAGTTATCCACAACCCCGGGTTTTTCCACAGGGTTTCGCACATTTCCCCGCACGCACTGGACGGCTCCTAGCGTGCTCCGCATGACGAGCACGAACATCGGCGCGGTGAAGCGCCAGAGGGTCGGTGAGACCGCGCGATTGCGGTTGGCGGCGTTGCTGCCGGCGGCCGAGGGGGCGAGCGGCGCGGCGGAGCCGTCAGCCACCGGGCCGCCCACCGGGCCGTCGCCGCACGGGGGTTCGCCGTTCGGTGACGGGCCGGGTGGCGTGGAGAGTGATGCCCCGAACGATGTGGTCGGTGGTGTGGCGGTCGAAGGCGTGCCGCCTGACGGAGTCGGGTCCGCCGGGCCGGGCGGAGCGCGATGGCGTCTCGGCCCCTCGGTGATGCTCGACCGGCGGGCCGTGGCGGGGCTGGTCGTCCTGCTGCTGCTCGCGGTGGGCTACGGCGTGCAGCACTTCTGGCTGGCGCGGCCGCAATCGGTCGCGGTGCCGGCGGTGGCAGTTGCCCCGGCGGAGCCGGGGGAGGCGGCCACGGGTACACCGGAGGTCGCCACCGGCGCCGCCCTGCCCGCTCCCGGGGGCGGCGACGCGCGCACCGTCGTGGTGATCGACATCGGCGGCCGGGTGCACGCGCCCGGCGTCCACACCCTGCCCGGTGGCTCCCGAGTGGCCGATGCGCTGCGCGTGGCCGGTGGACCGTTGCCGGACACGGAGACCAAGGGCCTCAACCTGGCCCGGGTGCTGACGGACGGTGAGCAGATCCTCGTCGGCGAGCCTGGGCCGGATTCTGCCGCCGGGGCAGGGGGTGGGGCAGGAGGTGGGCCGGCCGGGGTCGCCGGGCCGAAGCAGCCGGTCAGTCTGAACCACGGGACCCTCGAACAGCTCGACACACTCCCCGGCGTCGGTCCCACGTTGGCGCAGCGCATCATCGCCTTCCGCGCGTCGCACGGATCGTTCCGCTCCCTCGACCAGCTCCGGCAGGTCAGCGGCATCGGCGACCGTACCTACGCGGAGATCCGGCCGATGCTCACCCTCTGACCCGCCCGCCACCCGTGCGTGGCCCGGTCCGCCTGGCCCGCCCGGCCACCCTGCCCGCCCGCGGCTTCTCCTGGCTGCCGCCTGCTCGTGCTCGTCCGGTGCACGTACCTGACCGACCAGTCCGCCGCTCCCCGGAAGGGAGGTGCCGTCATCGCCACCGCCACCACTGCCGTCGCCGAGGGGCCCGCCGCCGCGCCTCACCGGCCGCCCGGCGACCTTCGGCTCCTCCTCCCCGCCGTCGCGGCGTGGCTGGTCACGGCGGCGGTCCTCCGGCTGGGTCCCGGCCACGGCCTCCTGCTGTCGTCGGCGGCAGGCCTGGCCGTCCTGCTCGCCCTCCTCCTGCTGGCCGGCCCGGGCGTGCGGAGCCGTCGCGGTGCTGCCGTGACGCTCGCCGCCGTCCTGCTCACCGGTGCGGCGGCCACCACCGCGACCATGCTCCACACCGCCGACCTCCACCGGGGGCCGTTGCCCGGGTTGGCTCGTGCCGCGGGCCCCGCGCCGGAGGTGAGCGTCGAGCTGACCATCACCGGCGACCCGCGAACCCACACCTCCCGCACCAGGGGGACGGCCGCCGGGCAGGCCGTCCTCACCGTCGACGCGGTAGTGGACCAGGTCACCGTCCCGCCGGGCGCGGTGCCGGAGGGCTCCGCCCCCGGCGGCGGCGCATCCGGCACGGCGACGACCGGTGTCGGGGTGACCAGGGTGCGGACACCGGTGACGCTTTTGGCGCGAGGGCCGGACATCGGCGGGTGGCAACAGCTGCTCCCGTCGGCCCGTGTCGCCGTCGAAGCCGATGTCCGCCCCGCGGGGGAGGGGCACGGCGACGAGTCGGCCGCGCTGCTGATCGCGCACGGGCCGCCGCGGGAACTCGCGCCGCCCAGCGCGCCGCAGCGGGTCGCCGGCCGGTTGCGGGCGGGCCTGCGGGCAGCAGGCGACGACCTCCCGCCGGACGTGCGAGGACTGCTTCCGGCCCTGGTGGTCGGGGACACCTCGCGTCTGCCCGGAGACCTCCTGGACGCCTTCCGGGCCACCGACATGGCGCACCTGGTCGCGGTCAGCGGGGCGAACCTCGCGATCGTCCTGGGCGTCCTGCTCGGTACCCCCGGCTTGGCCGGCACCCCCGAACGGCGAGGCCTGGCAGCCTGGTTCGGGATCCCGCTGCGCACCACCGCGCTGATCGGCACGGTCGTCACGCTGGCCTTCGTCACCGTCTGCCGACCCGAGCCCAGCGTGTTGCGGGCCGCCGGCACGGGCCTGATCGGACTGCTCGCGCTCGCCACCGGCCGGCCTCGACAGGCGGTGCCCGCGCTGGCCGGCACCGCCTTGCTCCTGGTGCTCCTCGACCCCTACCTCGCACGGTCGTTCGGCTTCCTCCTCTCGGTGCTCGCGACCGCTGGCCTCCTGGTGCTCGGCCCGCACTGGGCGCAGGGCCTGCGGGCGCGGGGCTGGCCGCACCGTCCGGCGGCCGCCGTCGCGGCGACGGCCGCGGCTCAGGCACTCTGCGCGCCCGTGACGGTGGTGCTGTCCGGACACATCAGCCTGGTCGCCGTTCCGTGCAATCTGCTGGCCGAGCTGGCGGTGGCCCCGGCGACGCTGCTGGGCTTCGCGGTGCTCGTGCTGGAGCCGGTCTCCCCGACCCTGGCCCGGTGGCTCGCGGAGGCGGCCGGACTCCCGGTGGGCTGGCTGGCCGCGGTGGCCCGGCACGGGGCGGAGCTGCCGGGGGCTCGGATCTCCTGGCCGGGCGGGCTTCTCGGCACGGTGACGCTCGCCCTGGCCACCGTGGCGATGTGCTGGGCGGTCCCGCTGCTGCTGCCCCGGCGCGCCGGGGCGAACGGTCGCCGCGCTCCGGGCGGTTGGATCCGGCCGGTGGTCGCGGGCCTCCTCTTCCTCGTCCTGCTGGCCGTGCTCCTGCGCCCGCCCGTGCTCACCCGGCTCGCGACCGGTTGGCCGCCGCCCGGGTGGCGGCTGGTCATGTGCGATGTGGGGCAGGGCGACATGCTGGTGCTGCCGGTGGCTTCGGACGGTGATGCGGCCCCGGACAGCGCGGTGGTGGTCGACGCCGGTCCGGATCCGCAGGCGGCCGATCGCTGTCTGCGCGATCTCGGGATCACCCGGATCCCGCTCCTGTTGGTGACGCACTTCCACGCCGATCACGTGGAGGGTGTCCCGGGGGTGCTGCGAGGTCGTGCCGTCGGGGCGATCGAGGGGACGAGCGTGAACGACCCTCCGGGCGAGGCGGCCCGGGTGTCCGGGTGGGCGGCGGCGGCCGGCATCCCGCTGCTGCGGGCCCGGCGGGGTGAACGACGGGTTGCCGGGCCGGGGTTGTCCTGGCAGGTGGTCTGGCCGGAGGCGGAACTGCCCCCGGAGGCACCAGGCGCCAACAACGCCAGCGTCGCGTTGCTGGTGACGCTTGTGGGCGGACTGCGGCTGGCTCTGTTGGGTGATCTCGAACCGCCGGCGCAGTCGGCACTGCTGGGGAGATGGGGAGGTGGGGTCGAGGTGGACGTGCTGAAGGTGGCCCATCACGGGTCGGCGCACCAGGACTGGGATTTGGCTGCGGCGTTGCGCCCTCGGTTGGCGCTGATCTCCTGCGGCGAGGGCAACCCGTACGGCCACCCGTCGGCGAGGACGGTCGATCGCCTGCGGTCACTCGGTGCGACGGTGCTGCGTACGGACCGGTCCGGGGACATCGCGGTCATCGGCGACGCCTCGCGCCGCCTCGGTGCCGTCGTTCACCCGCAGGAGGCGCACGGTCCGCGGGCGGCCGGTGTCCTCCCCGGCGCGGGCTCGGCCGGCGGGCCGCGCGGCCCGCCGGCCTGAGCGCGTCCCCCGCTGCCTTGCTCTCGCCCTCCCCACCAGGGAGGAGGGGAAGGGTGGGGAGGGCGAGAGGGAGGGGCGGGCGGGGGCGGGGGCGGGGGCCAAGATGATGCGCCGGCCCCGGCACCGCCCGGGCCGGCGCAGAGAAGAGTCCGGCTACTCGCCCACCCCGACGCCGGCCTCCCGGCGCGGGGCCGGAAGGCCAGCCCCGCGGAGTGGGAAGTCGGCCCGTCCGAATTCCCACTCCGCGAGCCGCGGACGTCGGCGTTGCCGGAGGGCGACGCGCGGTGGCCGGGTCGGGCCGGGCCAGCGGCCGGGCCACCGGAGGGCCGGCGGAGGGCCCGAGGGTCAGCCCTCCTCGCGCCAGCCCTCGTGCTCGGTGGCGACGGCGTCCAGCGCGCGCAGGAGGCCCGGCGTCCAGCCGTCCTCGGGAGGTTCCACGACCACGAGCCATTGGGCGTCCTCGGCGTCGTCCTCGCCGGCGAGGGCGTCCCGGACGATTTCGAGTTCGCCGAGGTCGGGGTGGTTGGCGCTGAGCTCCTCTGTGGCCTCTTCGGCGGCGTCGCGGTCGGGAAGCACGAGGAGCTGCCGGGCACTCGGGTTGAAGTCGTCCGGCTGGTCGATGGCGAGGTCTTCGGTCACCGGACCATTCTTGCGGGAGCGGTCCGGCGGTCGGCGCCTGCCCCCCTCCCACCCGGGCGGGAGTGTCCGCGCCCCGTGGGATGCTGGTAGGCGATGGCCAGGAAGAGTGCACCCGACGACCTGCTCGCCCCGCTGACCCTCGCGGTCGGCCAGGAGGAGCTGCTGATCGACCGCGCGGTCGCCCAGGTGGTGGCGGCGGCGAAGGCGGCGGATCCGGACACCGATGTGCGGGATCTGCCCCCCGGGACGTTGCAGCCGGGCAGCCTCGCCGAGCTGACCACGCCCTCGTTGTTCGCCGAGCGCAAGGTCATCGTGGTCAGGGCCGCCCAGGACCTCTCCGCCGACTCCGTCAAGGAGCTCAAGGCGTACATCGAGGCCCCGGCCGAAGAAGTGATCGTGGTGTTGGCGCACGCGGGCGGCGCCAAGGGCAAGGGCCTGCTGGACGCCGGACGGAAGGCCGGCGGCCGGGAGGTCGCGTGCGCGAAGCTGGCGAAGGCGTCGGAGCGGCTGGCGTTCGTGAAGGGCGAGTTCCGGACGCTCGGGCGATCGGCCACCCCGGAGGCGTGCCAGGCGCTGCTGGACGCGCTCGGCAGCGACCTCCGTGAGCTGGCGGCCGCGTGCAGCCAGCTCACCTCGGACGTCGAGGGCACCATCGACGAGACGGTGGTGGCCCGCTACTACAGCGGCCGGGCCGAGGCCACCGGCTTCGAGGTGGCGGACCTCGCGGTCACCGGCCGGGCCGCCGAGGCACTGGAGCGGCTGCGCTGGGCGCTCGCCGTGGGGCAGCCGCCGACCGGTATCACGTACGCGCTGGCGTCCGGGGTCCGCAGCATCGGCCGGTTGGCGACCACCGGGCGGAACATGCGCCCGGCCGACCTCGCGCGCGAGTTGGGGATGCCGCCGTGGAAGGTCGAGCGTGTCCGCCAGCAGATGCGCGGTTGGACGGGCGACGGCGTGGCCACCGCCCTGACGGCGATCGCGCAGGCGGACGCCGCCGTCAAGGGCGGCTCCGACGACCCCGCCTTCGCGCTGGAGCGGGCCGTGGTGGCCGTCGCCCGGGCCGCCCGCGCCGGCTCCGGGCCGCGCTCCTACTGAGCCTGCGGGACCCCGACGGTCCCGCTGCCACCCGATGTCGCCGCCTGACGGCCTCGCCGCCCCAGACGGTCTCGCGCCCGGCCGCTACGAGCCGCCGATCGCCTTGAGGATGTCCCGGGTGTCGTCGAGCATCGCCCGGCGGACGCTCTCGCGGTCGAGCGTGGTGTTCTTGCCGACCTGATAGTTGTCGGTCCAGAAGAGTGAGTACGTCATGCCCCCGTCCCGGACCTGCAGGTAGTAGTTGATGTCGTGGAAGGACTGGTCGGAGCTGGTCGGCTCGTCGCCGTAGGCGAAGTAGGCCTCCTGGCCGAGGTTCGGGACATCGGTGATCTCGTACTTCTGCTGCTCGAAGTAGCCGCGGGTGGCGGCGAATTCGGGTGCGGAGTCGACGGCCTTGTGCAGTTCCGTGCGGATGTCGAGGGTGGCGTAGTCCGCGACGTCGCTCCCGCTGACCGCCCGCTTGACCAGTGCGTAGCACCGCATGATGTCCATGGAGTCGGACCGACCCGTGTGCTGCAGCGGGTAGTTGTCGACCATGCGGTACTTCTGGTTGAACGCGGTGAGCTTGCCCGCGTCGCAGAGCTTGTCGACGGCGTGGTAGCCGTGCAGGCTCTGCGCGGAGGAGCCGCCGTCGACGATCCGTGGGACGAGGGCCACGGCACCGGACCAGGCGGCCGAGGCGAGGACGGCGCCGACGAACGCCCAGACGGCGTTGCGACGCAGGTTCCCGCCCTTCCGGTCCGTCCTGCCCTGCCGGCTCGGCTCCGCGGCCCCGGCGGGGGGCATGCCGGGTGCGGCGGGCAGCCCGGGCGGAGGTCCGAAGCCCGGGGTCGCCCCGGTCGGTGGTTGTTGCTGAGGAAAGCCGCCGAACCCCGACCCGCCCTGGGCCGGTGGTGGTGGCGGTGGTGGCGTCGCCATGGTGCCCCCTGAGCTTCGACGAAGGTGCCTGCCACGAGCCGGTCGCCCCGCAGCGGTGGGGCCCCACGAAGGGGGGACGCGGCCGCCGCGAGGCCGGTTGCCGTGAGCGTGCTCCCCGAACTGCCGTGACCGACCATAGCGGCCGGACCACGGAACGCGACAGGAGTCGCAGCCGCCGCAGTGCGGCCGCCCCGAGGCACAGCAGACCCGGAGCAGCGGCCCCGAGGCCGAGACCGGGAGCCCGAAGCCCGGAAACCCGGGCCGAACGCCGACTGCCCGCCCGGTGGGGACCGGGCGGGCAGTCGGGGAAGCGCCTACGATCGGGCACTTCCGGCAAATCTCTGTGCACCGCACCCGCGTGGCGAACGCAGGCCGCGTGTGTTCGAAGCATCTGACTGACCTGCGAAAATGCCGCTCATGGGCCGGTTGACCTGGGGAAACGCATCCCGCGTTGTCCCGCGAAATCCCGGCTTGTCCCTGCCTCATGTGTACTGAATGTGTACTGCGAGACGGGACGGCGCCGGCCGGTGTGCAACCACCGGGCGGCGCCTGAGCCGGACCCCTCACTGACAGGGAGTCCGACCTGATGAACGACCCTACCCCCGGCGTGCCAAGCCCTCGGCGACGCTTGCCGGACTTCGCGGCCACCAGCCCGCTTCACCTGCTGATGCTCTCCATGGACCTCAGCATCGACGACCCGCGGGACGTCCTCCTCGCCGTGGCCTACAGGCTGGCCGCCCGGCTGGAGCGGCGCACCCCGCCGTGGGACGCCGAGGGCCTCGACCTGGTCGGCGCGTCCGCGTTCGCGCGGCTGACCGGCGGCCCCTGCTCCGTCCACCTGCAGGCCCGCATCGGCCGGTACAGCGACCTCGGGGACGGTGCCCTGTGACCGCGCCCCGCATCGTCACGGTGCACACCTACGACCGGGGCCCGGTGACGGTGCCGTGCCCGCCGTGGTGCCTCGGCGTCCACGAGGACGGCCTCGACCTGGTCGACCTCGCCCACGAAGGCCCGGAGACCGCGCTCACCATCTCCGTTGCTTCCGGGGCAACGCAGATCCTCGACGCCGGCCTGTGCCAGTACCCGTACAGCACCAACCCCGGCGACCGCGAGGTGAAGGTGTCGGTCCTGCTCGGCACCGGCTGGCACCACCTCGACCACGACGGACTCCGGATGCTGGCCGCACAGCTGGTCGTGCACGCCGGACGGCTCCGTGACCTCGCGGCCGAGCTCCAGAGCGTGGAGGCCGGCCGATGAGCACTACTGCCGAGCGCTGGCTGACCGGCGCCGCCGCTGCTGTGATCGTGGTCCTGACCGGTGCCGCGTTCTGGCTGTCCTATGCCCACCTGCACACCGTGGCCGCCGACCACGGGCTCAAGGCGTCCCCGGCGCGGGCGTGGGCGTGGCCGGCGACGCTGGACCTGTTCATCGTCTCCGGCGAGCTGCTGATGCTGCGGGCCTCGCTGACGCGGCGCACGGACTGGTGGGCGGTCGCCCTGACCGTGGTCGGTTCGGGCGGGTCCATCGCCCTCAACATCGCCGGAGTCACCGGAACGGATCCGCTCGACTACGTGACTGCGGCGGTGCCGCCGGCCGCCGCCCTCCTTGCCTTCGGTGCGCTGATGCGGCAGGTCCACGACGCGCTGAGCGGTACCGGCACCTCGTCTGACCTGCCTTTTTCCCGGAGTCGGGAAGATTGCCAGGGCTCTGACCAGGCTTTTCCGGCGACCGCCGAAGAAGGGGGACGGGTGAGGGACAGCCTGTCCCTCACAACCGTGGGCGGCCTGCCGACGGTAGGGGACAGCCCGTCCCTTACAGAGGTCCCGGCGGGACCCCTGACGGTTGGGTCCCTCGGGGACCTTACGAACGCGGACCATCTTGGCGGCGCCGCCGAGAAGGGTGTCCACAGTATGGAGACCCTTGCCGCCGAGAAGGGTACGCACTCGGCGCGTACCCCCTCGGATGAGGTCGGCCTGGCCGACGCCACCGATTACGTCCGGCCGGCGGACGGAAAGGGGGTGCACAGTGTGCACTCCCTCGACACCGCCGAGGGCGTCGTGCCGACAGGGGCGTCCACGGTGGTGGACACCCCTGGTGCTGGTGATCTTCGCGGCGCCGCGAAGGTGATCACGGGTGGGGTCAGCGGCGCGTACCCCACCGCCGGCCCGGTGTACCCGGAGCCTGTACTCGGCGGGTACACCCCTGCACCGGGACGGGTACGGCTGGAGTTCCTGCCCCTGCCGAAGCGGACCGCGGCAGTCGTTGCCCAGAGAGCAACGGTTGCCGCCGAGGGGGCGCGTACTCGCTCCGAGGTACACGCCGAGTACGTACCCGAGCCAGCCGAGTACACCGGGTACACCGGCTCCGAGCAGGACGAACGCGACGAACTCGCTGAAGCGGCGCGGGTCCGGTTCTCGGGTGTACTCGCCGACGGCGCGGTCCCGTCGATCCGTACCCTGCGTGCCGAGTACGGCATTGGCCAGGCCCGTGCCCAGCGGGTACAGGACGCGCTCCGCTCCGCACCCATGGCCGTCTGAGAGGGTGTTCTGCGAGCGTCGGTGGGTCTAGTCGTACTTGAAGGCAGGTTGTCCGGTTTTGGGACTTCACGATCGGCCGGAAATGCGGTGC